>NZ_JBSFTY010000107.1:0-28158 GCF_053591515.1 Streptomyces sp. NPDC003011 | reverse complement strand
CTGCTACCGCTCCCGCGACTGGCGCGACGCCCTCACCGCGGCCGGGATCACCCACAAGCGCACCCGGCCCTACCGGCCCCAGACAAACGGCAAGGCCGAACGCTTCAAGTGCGCCACGAGGCGCTCTGTCGTATCCCCGGTATAGCCGGGAGGAAATCGAGGGGAGGCTCCTGGGCCTAATGGCTTACCTGGAGCCGAAAGGTGATGGGGACAAGAGCATGCCAGAAAACCAGCAGCCGGGTTCAGGTGTTAGGGACGGTGTGCTGGGAAGGCCCGCACGATATGGCGAAGGCTTGATTGCCTGAATCCCAATCTCCAGGAGATGGAAGTTCACATCCGCCGGAAAGACATCTGAAACCGGCGCCAGCCCTGCGGAGACCGCGTTGAACGGACTCCGCAACTCTCGGGGCCAGGAGCGATGCCCAATGAGGGCATTCAAGGAGATGAGTGGGGCGCCTACGTCGCGCTATGACGTACGACAGAGACGAACGTGGGATCGCCTAACGGGCGCGAGCCCCATGGTGACGGAGGCCCCGTAGTAGTCGCCGGAGTCACGACCGGCCAAGGAGGACGGGAAAGCCGTCCGCATCGGGCGAAGGGGGCCAGGTGATCGGACACCCGAAGTCGGGAGGTATGCGAAATGCAGAACGCCGAAACGGTGCTGGGTGTCCTGCGTGAGCGCGGCAGGCGCGGTCTGCCGTGCGAGGAACTGTATCGGCAAATGTTCAATCCGCAGTTGTATCTACTGGCTTACGGTCGCATCTACTCCAACAAGGGGGCGATGACGCCGGGGGTCACGCAGGAGACCGTGGATGGCATGTCGATGGGACGGATCGATCGCATCATTGATGCGATGCGCCACGAGCGCTATCGGTTCCGCCCCGCGAGACGAGTTCATATCCCGAAGAAACAGAGCGGGAAGACTCGGCCTCTCGGCCTGCCTACCTGGTCGGATAAGTTGGTCGGCGAAGTGGTGCGACTCCTGCTGGAGGCGTATTACGAGCCGGTCTTCTCCGGCAGGTCCCACGGATTCCGTCCCCGGAAAGGCTGCCACACCGCGCTGCGCGAAGTGGCCAACACCTGGACGGGGACGACCTGGTTCATCGAGGGCGACATCGCCGACTGCTTCGGGAGCCTCGACCACGAGGTCATGCTCCGGACGATGGGCGAGAAGGTCCACGACAGCCGGTTCCTGCGGCTGGTGCGGAACATGCTGACGGCCGGTTACCTGGAGGACTGGATCTGGCACGCGACGCTGAGCGGAGCCCCGCAGGGCGGCGTGACCTCACCCATCCTGTCCAACATCTACCTGCACAAGCTGGACACCTACGTCGAGCAGACACTGATCCCGGAATACACCCGAGGCAGGCTCCGAGCACGCAGCACGGAATACCGCCGGGTGGAGTCGGCAATCGTACGTGCCCGCCGCAAAGGTGACCGTGCTGAAGTGCGGTCGCTCTACCGGCAGCTGCACCGTCTCCCCAGCCAGGATCCCAACGATGCTGACTATCGGAGGCTGCGATACGTACGTTACGCGGACGACACCCTCCTCGGGTTTGTCGGGCCAAGGGCCGAGGCCGAAGAAATCAAACGACGGCTGGCGACGTTCCTGCGTGAAGATCTCAAGCTGGAACTGTCGCAAGAGAAAACGCTGATCACCCACGCCCGAACGGGCAGGGCTCGATTCCTCGGCTACGAGATATCGACGGCGAGCACAGACCGCAGAACGCGACGACCGTCCGTGACAGACCGGCGTAACCGCCGATCCGTCAACGGGACGATCGTCCTGCACGTGCCCGCCAACGTGATCAAAGCTAAGTCCGCCCCCTACATGGCGCGCGGAAAACCCGCATGCCAGAACTCACTCGTGAACGAGACCGATCACGTAATCGTCGGGAAGTTCGCCATCGAGTACCGGGGCGTCGTCCAGTATTACCTGATGGCCGGTGACGTCTTCCGACTTCACCGGCTGCGCTGGGTCATGAAGACTTCCATGCTCCGGACTCTGGCGCGAAAGCACGGCTCGACGGTGTCGAAGATGGCGGCCCGCTTCAAGGCCAAAGTCCAGACGCCCCACGGGCCGCGCACCTGTTTCGAGGCTCGTATGCCACGGGACAACAGGAAAGAACTGGTGGCCCGATTCGGAGGGATTCCCCTCAAGCGGCAGAAGACGGCGGAACTGACCGACCGTCTGACCGGTCCCGTCTACCCCCATAAAGAGCTGATCCGTCGGCTCCAAGGGAATCGGTGTGAAGTTTGCGAGCGGACAGGTGAGGTGGAGGTTCACCACATCAGGTCACTCAGCGACCTCGTCCGGCTGGATGGGCCGTCCCCTGATTGGATGAAAATCATGGCAGGGCGCCGGCGCAAGGCCCTTGTGGTCTGCGGCGCCTGCCACGAGCGCATCCACACCAGGAAGCCAAGCGCGATGCTCACGCAGTAGTCACTGGAGAGCCGGATGCTCGGAAATCGGGCCCGTCCGGTTCGGAGGGAGGCCGAGCGGAAAAGGCCCTGCCCAGCAGGGACCTCGCCGCTCGGCCGACCCTACCCGCACCCTGCTCGACGAGTGGGCCTACGCCCGCCCCTACCCCTCAGAGCAGGAACGACGCGCGGCGTTCCCCAGGTGGCTGCACACCTACAATCACCACCGCGGACACACCGCGCTGAACGGCCAACCACCCGCCAGCCGCGTCCCCAACCTCACAGGGCAATACACCTAGCCCAGATACCGGGCCATCGCCTCCCCGATCCCCGCCGCGTCCGCACCCTCCGCCGCCCAGGCCACATATCCGTCGGGCCGTACCAGGACGGTCGTCCGGCGGTCGTCCGCCCAGCGCTCCACGGTCAGCCACCCCTCACGGACACCGGGGCCTTTGTACGTCCCGGGCGTGATCACCACGAACCGGCCGCCGCGCAGCGCCTCGTAGAGCCGGCCGTCCTTCAGGGCGACGTCGGGGACGCGGGTGCCGGTGAGGCGGTGGGCGCCGCGGGGGGCGGGGTAGGCGTAGCCGATCCCGGTGATCTGACCCAGGGCCTTGCGCTGGACGGGCGGGGCCATGTCGACGAACGCGGAGACAAGGGCGCGGACGGCACGCAGCAGCGGATTCCGCGCGCGGGCCAGCCGGACCAGTCCGCCACTGCTGCGCAGCACCGCCCTGCCGACCGGGTGGCGCTCGGTCTCGTAGCTGTCGAGGAGCCCTTCGGGCGCCCGGCCCTGGACGGCCGCGGCGAGCTTCCAGCTCAGGTTGGCGGCGTCCTGGAGGCCGGTGTTCATGCCCTGCCCGCCGGCCGGGGAGTGGATGTGCGCGGCGTCCCCGGCGAGGAAGACCCGCCCGACCCGGTAGTGCGGTGCCTGGCGCTCGTCACTGTGGAAACGGGAGAGCCAGCGGGCGTCGTGCATGCCGTAGTCGGCGCCCAAGGCACGGCGGGTGATCTCCTTGACCTCGTCGAGGTCGAGCGGGGCGTCGTCGGAGACCTCGTTGCGGCGGTTCCAGCCCATGACCCGGTACCAGCCGTCGCCGAAGGAGGCGATCATCGCGAAGGCGTCGCCGCGGCCGTTGACGGTGAGGACGCCCTCGGGCTTCTCGGCCAGCCGGACATCGGCCAGAATCAGCGACTTGATGACGGAGACCCCGGGGAAGTCCAGGTCGATCGCCTCCCGCACGGCGCTCCGGTGACCGTCGGCGCCGACGACATACGCCGCCCGGTGGGTGACGACCGCCCCGTCCGCGCCGCGCACGTCGATGTCGACCCCCTCGTCGTCCTGCCGCAGCCCCACGACCTCGCTCTCGTACGCGAACTCGACCCCAGCCTCCCGGGCTCGCCGCTCCAGGAGCCGCTCGACCTCGTACTGCGGGGTGATGAGCAGGAACGGGAAACGCGAGGGCAGCGTGCTCAGATCGAGGGAGAGGCAGCGGAAGAGCCGCAGGCCGGTGATGGTGTCCCCGGTGGTGAGGAGTTCGTCGGCGAGGCCGCGGGCGTCGAGCTGCTCCAGGGTGCGGGCGTGCACCCCGAAGGCGCGGGAGAGGTTGCTGATCTTGCGCGGCCGCTTCTCGACGAGGGTCACGGTGACGCCGGCTGTGGCGAGGTCACCGGCGAGGAGGAGGCCGGTGGGGCCGGAGCCGACGACGATCACGGTGCGATGGGTGGCGGTGCCGTTCATGAAGGCCTCCTGTTGCCAACGCTTGCTTGCCATCACCTGCTGCCAACAAATGTTGGCCAACGTTCGTTGACGAAGTTAGCGAGAGACCAAGGATGATGTCAACAGTCGTTGGCAAACAGCTGTTGACGAACGCTTGTTGACCTACGTCTGTTGGCCTACGCTTGTTGGCATGAACGGCAGCGACAGCACCTCCACGGTTCCCGGCTCCGGCGCCCCCCGGCGCTCCGACGCCACTCGCGGCGCGATCCTCGCGGCGGCCCGCGAGCGCTTCGCGACCGACGGCTACGAGCGAGCCACCATCCGCGCCATCGCCAAGGACGCGAACATCGATCCGTCGATGGTGATGCGGTACTACCGCAACAAGGAGGGCCTCTTCGCGGCGGCCGTCGCCATCGACCTGCGGCTGCCGGACGTAAGCGGGGCCGACCGCCGGCAGGACGCGGGGCGGATCCTCGTCGAGCACTTCCTCGACATGTGGGAGAACAACGAGGTCCTCACCGCCCTGCTGCGGGTCGGCGTGACCAACCAGGCCGGGGCGGAGCGCATACAGGGCATCCTGCGGGACCAGCTGCTGCCGGTCGCCCGGCAGGTTTGTCCCGACCCCGAGCAGGTCCCGGCACGGGCGGCACTCATGGCGTCGCAGCTGCTGGGGCTGGCGCTCACGCGGTACGTGCTGCGGATGCCGCCGGCGGTGGGGCTGGCGCGGGCGGAGATCGTGGTATGGCTGGCACCGACGATCCAGCGGTACCTGACCGCGCCGAGTCCCTGAGGCCTGCCGAGCACTCGTAGCCGCCGGGGCCACGGGACCGGTAGGGCACTGGAAGGCCGCCCAGTAAATGAGACCCTCCGGTCGACGAGAAATTCGGGCCCAGGAGGCCAGCCCGAGCGCGAGAACCCGCCGAGCCCCTGACACGCCTAGGCGCTCTCGCACCTCGCTCAAGGTAGTGCAGAGAAGGCCGGGCACCACGCTTGCGCTGCCTACCGAGGCCAGGCCCAGACGGACGCCACGGGCGTGCACGTCATCGCCGACCAGGTCACGTGGTGAGGACACCCGTTCGCCGTAGAGGCACCCAGCGCCGTGCTCGGTCACGCAGCCAGCTGTCACCTGGGAGTGTTTCCGCAGGCAGCAGACGTGGCGGCAGTCGTCAGCCGGTGCCTCGCGCACTGGGGTGAGGGTTGCTACGGATCGGTAGCGCCCTGGCTACGATGGCGCGGGGGCGGGTGGGAAGGCAGGTTCGTTGCTTGGTAGCAGCGGTCGCCCCCACGGGTCGGGGAGCAGTGTCCCGTGCGGTGGGCGGACCGCGCCGATCCTCTCTGCAGTGGAGACGTGAATGACGAAGAAGACCGCCTGTGCGCTGGCCGCACTGGCTGCCCTGACGCCCGCCCTCGCGCTTGCCCCGGCGGCGGTGGCCGCCGACACCCCCAGTGGTGGCCAGGCGATATCGCTGCACGCGACGCTGAACCCGTTCAAGGTCAACAAGGTGACCGGATCAGGCACCGCCATGGTGCATCTGGAGGGCAACACCGCCCACGTGACGGTCAAGCACAGCGGCCTGCTGGCCGGCGCCCCGCACGCCCAGCACTTCCACATCGCCGCCAAGGGCGTCTGCCCGCCCGAGACGGTCGCCAAGACGCGCAACGGCAAGACGTTCCTCAACACCACCGACGGCGCCCCCTTCTACGGCGCCATCGGCACCTCGCTGACCACCACCGGCGACACCAGCCCGTCCTCCGGGCTCGCGGTGGACCGCTTCCCCGTCGGGGACAAGGTCCACTACAAGCGCACCGTCCACCTCAGTGACGAGGCCGCCAAGAGCCTGCGCGAGGGCACCGGCGTCGTCGTCGTCCACGGAATCGACTTCAACGGCAACGGCAAGTACGACAACAACCTCGGCCCCAGCGACCTCGACCCCTCGCTGCCCTCCGAGGCCACCAACCCCGCGCTGTGCGGGGCGCTGAAGACGGCCGCCAAGGGCGCCGTCCACGGCGGCCAGGGCGGAACCCAGACCCCCGTCAACACCACCGCAGCCGCCGGCGGCGCCCTCCTCATCGCAGCCGCAGCCGCGTACGGGCTGCGCCGCCGCAGCGCCCGCCAGGGCTGACCTGCCGGTATGGCGTTTCACTGCTTCAGGGGCCGTCGCGGTGTGGGCACCGCGGCGGCCACCGCATGCGCCACCGCAGGACTGGGCCTACTGGCCGCCGCGTTCCTGCCCCATCAACAGCCACCGCCAGCCCCGCCTCCCTCAGCCCGCGCCCAAGCCCAGCCGCCCACACCCGCCCTCGGCCTCGGCAGCGGCAGCGGCAGCGGCAGCGGCAGCGGCACTCCGATGCTGCCCGCCTCCGAGCCGGTCCGAATCACCGCCAAGCACATCGGCCTGACCGCACCCGTGGACGCGGTCGGCACCGCGAAGGACGGCTCAGTGGCCCTGCCAGCCGACCCCGACCGGGCCGGCTGGTACACCGGCTCCGCCACCCCCGGTGAAAGAGGCAACGCCATCCTGGCCGCGCACCTGGATTCCACCAGCGGCCCCGCCGCCTTCTACAGCCTGGGCGCCCTGCGAAAGGGCGACCGCATCACCGTCGAGCGTGAAGACGGCCGCGACGCACACTTCACCGTCACCGCCATGCACGTCTACGCCAAGAGCTCTGTGCCTTCCGAGACCGTCTACGGCCCAACCGCCCACCCCCAGCTGACACTCCTCACCTGCGCCGACTGGGACCAGACAGCGAAGCAATACCAAGCCAACCTGGTCATCACCGCCCACCCCGTCAGAAAGTGAGCGAGACCCCGTTGTCTCTGGCCAACATGAGTGTCAGGACACCACCCCTTGACCAGTGTTACCGGAGAAACCACTACTCATCGCGAACCGCACTTTGGCGATCTTCAATCCTTCCGGGACCTCGAAGGTGCTGAAGCCCAGGGCGGTGTTGTCACACCGTGACCGCGGTCGGGCCTCCCCGGTCGCGGTTCTGGTCGGGGCTCGCTGCTGCGCTTCGTCGTACGCGCGGCGCCGGGGTCAGACGGCGCCTGGCGCAGAAGACCTCGTCCGCCCGCGCCGACCGGTGGCTCGCCGACCGGACCACCATCGTATGGGACCTCCTGACCGGCCGCCCGATGTCGCTGTACGCCGCGTCGGTGCTGCGTATCGGATACGGACTGCTCTATCTGATTTTCCTGCTGCGGGAGTTCCCGCACCGTGCCGAGATCTGGGGTCCCGAGTCCGCGTGGACGCCCGCTCTGGCACGCCAACTCTCCGAACAAGCAGGATGGTTCAGCATCCTGACGCTGTCCGACGGCCACGCCTACTTCGAGTTCTGCTACGTGCTGGCCCTCGTCACGTCCGCGTTGTTCATGCTGGGCTGGCGGACCCGCGTCCTGTCCGTTCTCTTCGCCGTCATGGTGACCTCGTTCCACGCCCGGGCGATCTTCATGACGGACGGGGGCGACAACCTGATCCTGCTGATGGCCCTCTACCTGGTTCTCACCGCGTGCGGCCGGCGCTGGTCCCTGGACGCCCGCAGACACAGGCCGAGGACAGCCCGCGCGGACAGCACACCGGAACCGGCGAGGAATCCCTACGCGCTGCAACTGCGCGACGCCCGGGCCACCTTGGTCACCGTGCTGCACAACTGCGGCATGTTCCTGATCGCGGCACAGGTCTGCCTCCTCTACGGATCAGCCGGCCTGTACAAGGTCCAGGGACCTTCCTGGAGCAGCGGCACGGCACTGCACTACGTCCTGAACCTCGAACTCTTCCGGCCCTGGCCCGCGCTCTCCCACTTCGTGGACGAGCACATACCCGTGGTCGCCGTCGCCGGCTACCTGACCGTGCTCTTGCAGGTCGCCTTCCCGTTCGTCCTCTTCGGCCGGCTCAAGTACCCCGTGCTCACCATGCTGCTGAGCATGCACATCGGCATCGCCGCACTCATGGGGCTGCCCCTGTTCTCCGGCGCGATGATCGTCGCGGACGCCGCGTTCCTTCCCGACCGCTTCTACACCTTCCTGCCCCGCCTCTGGCGACGTGCAACGCGGCGGACGAACAGCGCCCGCCCGGCAACCGAACGACCCACGAGAGCCGGAACGGTACCTGTGCAAGGCGGAACCGGCGGACCCGGCCCGAAGCATCGCGCGCGGGTCCATCAGGGATGAGGCCCTGTCTCACATGCGGTGGTGACTGAAGTCGTGAGGTTCGTTGACCTTCATGTGATAGATGTCAACGAGTCTGTGCAGACGGTGTTTTCGGGTCTGTCCCCGCTGGTCATGGAGGATGTGGCCGACGAGGGTGAACGGATCGTGGTGCGGGCCCGGACGCCGCTGGACACCGCGGTCTGCCCAGCATGCGGGGCGTCGTCGGGACGAGTGCACGGCTATCACTGGCGGACGGTGGCCGACGTTCCGGTCGACGGGCGACGGGTGGTGGTCCGTGTGCGGGTGCGGCGCCTGGTGTGCCCCACGCGAGGCTGCCGCCACACCTTCCGCGAACAGGGAACGGCCAATGGGGCTCTGGGCCGAAGCCGGGGAGGGACTCCTGCGGATCGTGCCGCTGCTCGGTCCGGACGCGCCGCCGGCGGACGACCTCGAGGACTGCCGACTGTGCCCCGGCTGCTACCGACCCGTCTACGAGAGCTCTTCCTCGCACACTCTGATCGGGGCCGGTCCGATGCCGGTGATCGGGCTGTGCAGGCTGTGCGCCGAAGGCGCCACGCTTCGCTCGCTGCGCCAGGTGGACGTCCCGATTGACCCGCAGCAGCGCGCCGTTCTTGAGACTGTGGCCCCCGCCATGGCGTAGCCGCGTTCCGCCCACCGGGCCGGACGTCGGGCAGCCCCCTTCGTGGCGGGACGTGCCCTGCGTCGCTCGCGCCGTCAGCGGCCAGCGGCCAGCGGGTTCGGGGTAGCGTCGGCGGCGCCGGTCCGGGTCGTCGACGCCGATCTCGTACCAGGGCTCGCCGCGCTGGAGCCGGGGCAGGGTATTCACCCAGATCGCGACGGCGATGCCCTTCACGTCGTCGGCGAGCGCCTGGAGGCGGTTGTCGAGCAGGTGCTCCTCCTTTCCCGCCAGGACGACATGCAGCCACGGGAAGGGCTGGGAGCGGGTGTATCGGTGGCGCTGCCAGAACGGGAACGTGCCGCCGATCGTGCCGCGGGCGCCTTCCCAGACGGGGTGCCCGGCGTAGCGCTCGTAGTCCCAGATTTCCTTGGCGAGGCGGGCCTGGGACATGGTGCCGTTGTCGAGCTCGAAGAGGCACACTTCGCTGGTCTTCGTCGGCAAGGCCAGGACCGCATCGGTGTTGAAGCTCAGGCCGGTCTCCTTGATGGCGTGGTTGACCTCCACCTGGCAGTTGGTCAGGTGCTTGCGGCCTCCGTAGGCGAGGATCATGTCCGTCACCGCGACGCCGTGCGGACCGAACCCGGCCTTCACCGCCTTCGCTCCGGTGCCGGCCTCCGGTCGGGGAGGCAGCTCGTTGCCGTCGGCCAGAGCCTTCTGCCCCGCCGGAGTCAGGTTCCCGATCGGGTGGTTGCCCGCCTTGCCGTTCGTCTCCGCCAGCCCCAGCTCCGCCAGCTCCTTCATCGCCCTGCGCACGTACGACCGGCCGTCCCGATCCTCCGCCGTGATCACCTCAGCCATCTGCCGCACTGTGGCTATCCAAGCGCACCCCAGACACCCCGGACGGCCCGGGCCGGTGGCCGCTCGCTCGTTCACCGACGAGAGAGCGGCCACCTAGCGGCAGCCGACGCAGTGGGCGCAGTAGGCACGGCGGGCGGTGAACTCGGTGGCCGCCGCCGGGAAGCGCGTCAGACCCCCGGGGTGGCCCTGGACCCCATGCCCGTGTGCTGCACAGCGATCTCCTCGCCCGGCTCCATCGGTGCCGTCACCTCGTCGGCTTCCCGCTGCCCGCCCAGGTGGTTGAAGACGAGGTTCAGGACGACGGCCGCCACGCATCCCGTCGAGATCCCCGAGTCCAGGATGATCTTCGCGGTCTCCGGGAACGCGTGGTAGAACTCCGGCGCCGTGATCGGGATGATGCCGACGGCCAGCGACACCGCCACGATCAGGACGTTGTTGTCCTTCTCCAGGCCCGCCTTGAGGAGGGTCTGGATACCGCTCGCGGCCACCGAGCCGAACAGCACCACGCCCGCCCCGCCGAGCACCGGGCGCGGGACCACGGCGATCAGTGATGCGGCCATGGGACACAGGCCCATCAGGACGAGGAAGCCGCCGCCCGTGGCCACGACGTACCGGCTGCGGATCCGGGTCATCGCGACCAGGCCGATGTTCTGGGCGAAGGCGCTGCACATGAAGCCGTTGAAGAGCGGGCTGACGGCCGAGCCGAGGGTGTCGGCGCGCAGCCCCGCCGCGATGGTCTTCTCGTCGGCCGGGCGGTCGACGATCTCCCCCAACGCCAGCATGTCCGCGGTGGACTCGGTCATCGAGACGACCATCACCACGCACAGCGAGAGGATCGCGGCGAGCTGGAACTGTGGGGCTCCGAAGTGGAATGGCGTGGGGAATCCGACGACCGCCGCGTCGGCCACCGGCGCGAAGTCGGTGGCGCCGGACGGGATGGCGACGAGTGTGCCGGCGACCAGGCCGAGCAGCACGGCGATCTGTTTGACGAAGCCACGGGTGAAGCGGCGCAGGAGCAGGACGATGACGAGGGTCGCGCCCGCCAGGCCCAGGTTCGTTGTCGAACCGTATTCTTCCGCCGCCGGATCGGGACCCTGGGCCCAGCCGAAGGCGACCGGCATCAGGGATATGCCGATGAGGGTGATGACCGTGCCGGTGACGACGGGTGGGAAGAAGCGGACCGCCTTGCTGAAGAACGGGGTGGCGAGGAACCCGAGTACGCCCGCCACGATGACCGCGCCGAAGATGACGGGCAGTGCGTCGCGCTTGTCGTCGGTGGAGTTGACGATCGCGATCATCGGGGCGACACCGGCGAAGGTGACGCCGTTGACAAAGGGCAGGCGGGCACCGATCTTCCCGATGCCGAGGGTCTGCAGGAAGGTGGCGAGTCCCGCGGTGAACAGGCAGGCGCCGGTGAGGAAGGTCAGCTCGGCCGGGGTCAGACCCACGGCCGCGCCGACGATCAGAGGCGGGGCGACCACACCCGCGTACATGGCGGCCACATGCTGCAGACCGCTGGTCGCCATCCTGAGGGCGGGGAGTTTCTCGTCGACCGGATGCTTCTTCGGTCCGGTCAGCTGGGTGTCCGTACTGCTGGGCTCGGACTGGGCGGCCACGGCGGCTCCTCCGGTCGGTTACACGTCGGCGTCGACGCGGGTGTAAGGGAGGTGAGGGACGGTGCCCGTCACGGAGGGGGCGTGGCAGGGAGACCGGTCCGGGGTGCAGGCATGTTCGTGCGCGCGCCCCGGACCGGTCGCCGTGGATCGCCGATCCGCTCCTTGACCGCGTCGCGCATCTGCTCGCCGGTGAGGCCGGTCGCACAGATCAGGAAGACATGGCCGAACCTCTCCTGGTACTCCAGGTTCAGCTCCAGCATCTCCGTCTTGAGTTCGTCGGAGGCGTCGGCCATGCCGCGCTCCTCGCGGGAGGAGGTCGGATCGCCCGGCTTCGGGCGTCCGATCGGCGGGTGTCCGGCCATCACCTCCGCCAGGTCGGCATCGGTCAGGTCGGCCATGGCGGTGTCGCTCCGCGCGAAGAGGTCGTCCGCGGTGGCGGACGGGCGCCGGACGAGCAGCCGGTGCGCCCACGTCGCCGAGGCACAGAGTTCACGGAGGGCGGCGCGGGCCGCGTGCTCCTCCAGGGCGTTGAACCGGGCGAGGCCGCCAGGTGTCGTACTCGAAGTCACGGCAAGCCTCCGTGGCCTTGTGCTGGACGGGCTGCGGACAGCTAACGCCCTCGGAAACACCACGTCAACACTTTGTTGAAAAAACGTGGTACCAAATCCGGGAAGCGGAACCAGGGTTCGGATGCCGGGCGGCGAGTGACGGCGGGCGCCACGAACCGGTCACCCACGACCACGTTTCGCCTGCTCCACGTGGCCGAGGATTCCTGCGGATGTGGCGACGAACCTCGTGAAATCCCTCCGGCGACATGCCCTTTCCCCTCTTGCGACCTGGCAACTTGGTGATGCTGCCTGTGGATATGGGTGTATCAGCGGGCACTGGCGAAAACTGATGGAGCATCACGATGGTCAGCCAGCATCGATCAAGAACCGGCCAGGGCCGATCGAACTGTCCTCGTCGACCGATGAGGTGAGCGAGCACCCCGCCTCTGACCTGGCGGTTCTCTCTGTCATACGGTCGTCGTCCGCTGACATGCCCATCACCGCATCTCGCCGATTCGCCGCTGGTTGCCGACAGTTGACCTGCGTCGACGATGTGAAACGACCCTGGAATTCAGCGCGGAGTTGGCGCGAAAGCGAAGATTTTCAACAGCGCCCATGGCCACGTTTGACCACCGCTTCTCAGCCCATGAGGGGACGCTCTCCAAGCCGCCGGCGACTGACCGTGTCCTACATGGTCAGTTTGAGGAGCCGTTTGTAGCAGCAGAGAGCTGCGGCGAGGCCGAGGAAGGCCAGGTAGTTGCCGGGGTTGCGCTCGTAGCGGTGGTTGAGACGGCGGTAGCCGGTCAGCCAGGACATGGTGCGTTCGATGACATACCTTCGGCGGCCGAGTCGTTCGCTGGACTCGATGCCCTTGCGGGCGATGCGGACGCCGATGTGCTTGCCCCAGAGCCATCGCCGCAGGTGAGGTATGTCGTAAGCCTTGTCGGCATGAAGCCGCACGGGCTTGGAATCGGCTGCATGGGATGCTGTCCCATGTGGAAATGGGACAGCATCGGCTTCAGCTCGAGACTGTCGTGGGTGTTGGCTCCGGAGAGTCCGACGCGTAGGGCCAGTCCGTCCGCGTCGGGCAGGACGTGCATCTTGGAACCCGGCTTACCCCGGTCCACGGGGCTCGGACCTGCAAGTTCGCCCCCTTTTTAGCACGGACGTGAGCCGAGTCGAGGACCGCACGGGACAAGTCCGCCAGACCCCTCTCATCCAGGAGTTGGAGAACCTTCTGGTGCAGCCGGCCCCAGACCCCGGCGCGCGACCAGATGAGGAAGCGGCGGTGCACGGTCGATTTCGATGCTCCGAAGCAGGGCGGCAGAGCCCGCCAGGCGCAGCCGCTGACGAGCACGTAGATGATCGCGGCGAAAACCGCCTCATCATCGATGTTCGCGACTCCGCCGCCCTGCGGCCGAACCCGCGTAGGCGGCAGTAACGGCCTCGCCAACTCCCACAGCCCGTCCGGAACGATCCATCCCCACCGCCCACTCCCCATGACCGAACCAACGACCAACTGACCATGTAGGACACGGCCTTAGTCAGGAATGACCGCTACTGCGTCGATCTCCACGAGCGCGCCTGGGCGAGCATGTCCTGCGGTGGAAACAACCGTGATGGCTGTGCGGTGATCGCCCCATGCTGACCGCGACGCTGCGTATCCCACCTGTGCATCGACCCCGTTGACGAGGTAGATGTTGAGTTTGGCAACGTGCTCGGGACCGGTGCCCGCGGCAGCAAGCACAGTCAGCACGTTGCGCATTGCCTGAGTGGCCTGCGCCTCAATACCGTCGAGCAGGTTTCCGGTGCTGTCAGTGCCGAGCTGGCCACCGACATGCAGCATCCGGGCAGCCGGTGTGATCACGCCTTGAGTGAAGGCAGGGTTGCGGTGGAGTGTTTCAGGGTCGAGGTGTGTCGTCTTCGCGGTCATGAGTCTTTCCCGGGAGGTGCCAGGTTTCGTGTGCAGGTAGAGATCGCGCAGCAGGCAGATCTCGGACAGGTGGTGGATCAGTTCGCGGTGGATGTGCAGCACCAGATCGGCCATGGGCATCTCGGGGAAGGGCTCCTTTGCGCCGACCGGGACCCGGAGCCCGGCGTCACCAAGGCCGCGCACCCCGGCCAGCCAGACGTCGAGCTGGGCCTCGAGCTGGTCGAGTGCGGTGGCCGCGCTGCCGGCGTACTCCCAGGTCTCGTACGACGCCGCCGGCGCGCCGAAGTGCGCCGCGTTGCGCGCGGCGAGCACGCCGGTGATGACGTGACCGAGTCGCCAGGCGATCGTGGTGAAGGCCGCGGGGACCGGCTGGGGGGAGGCGTAATCCATCGTGAAGTGCCCGGCGCCGAACTGTACGGGTGCCGTCGAGCTGCCGCGCGGCCGCACACTCCAGGCGTCCGGCACCGGCGCCCAGAAGTACTCGTCGTCGGTGAGGCCATCGAGCCGGGCCTGGAGCTGATGGTTCCAGTGGAACTCAAGCTGCTCGCGCAGCGTCCGGTTCAAGTCGAGTTCGTTTGCGTCCATGGAGGCACCGTGACATCTGTAGCGGACAGAGCCGGTCCGCTATCTTTGGCAGGATGGCCGACATGGGCGTGGCGAGCGGGGACGAGCGGGGTACGACGGAGCGGGTGCTCACCCTGCTCGGGCTGCTGCAGCAGCGCCAGGTCTGGACCGGCCCCGAGCTCGCCGGCCGGCTCAGGGTCACGCCCCGCACGGTCCGGCGCGATGTCGAGCGGCTGCGCACGCTGGGCTATCCGGTGCATGCCAGCCAGGGTGTCGGCG
Source organism: Streptomyces sp. NPDC003011 (assembly GCF_053591515.1). Taxonomy (NCBI): domain Bacteria; kingdom Bacillati; phylum Actinomycetota; class Actinomycetes; order Kitasatosporales; family Streptomycetaceae; genus Streptomyces; species Streptomyces sp. NPDC003011. The sequence goes on along the minus strand of NZ_JBSFTY010000107.1, from coordinate 13,429 downwards.
GCGGCTACCGGCTCGGCTCGGGGCAGGATCTGCCGCCACTGCTGCTCGACGACGAGGAGGCGATCGCCACCGCGGTCTCCCTGCTCGCCGGCGCGGGTGGCGCGGTCGTCGGCGCCAGCGATGCAGCGCTGCGAGCGCTGACCAAGCTCGACCAGGTGCTGCCCACCCGGTTACGGCACGAGGTGCGCGCACTCTCCGGCTCGGTGGAGTCCTTCGGCGGAGGCCGCACGCCGGTCGGCTCCGAGGCGCTCATGACGCTGGCCCGAGCCTGCCGCGACGAGGTCGAGGCCGGTTTTGACTACCCGTCCGGGAGCGAGGTACGACTGCGGCGGGTCGAGCCGTACCGCCTGGTCGCCGCTGATCAGCGCTGGTATCTCTTGGCATACGACCTCGGCCGCGACGACTGGCGCACCTTCCGCGTCGACCGGATGACCGAGGTGTCCGCGCGGGCCTGGCGCTTCCGCCCGCGCGCGGTGCCCGACGCAGCGACGTACGTGCAGGAGGGCGTGGCGAGCCGGGTCTACCCGCACCGGGCGCGCTTCCTCGTGCACGCGGCGGCCGACACGGTGCGCGCGCAGCTTCCGGCGTCGGCGGCCGTCGTGCGACGGCGAGGGAGCGAGCTTTGCGAGGTGCTCAGCGGCGCAGCCAGCCTCGACGCCGTGCTCATGCACGTACTCCTGCTGGGGCACGACTTCAAAATACTCGACCCTCCGGAGCTCGAGGGCCGCTGCCGTGCGCTGGCGCAGAGACTGCTGGCAGCCGGTGCAACGGTCTCACCGGCGCCGAACATACAGGAGTCATGAACCACGCCGACGCCGAGTGAACGACTCCGCTGCCCCTGAGCCGAGCACGTCCCTATCCTCGGCTTCACCATGCGCCGGGGCACCACACTGACGACATCGTCGCGGAGACCCTTCTGGTGGCCTGGCCGCCGCCAGGTCACCACCGATCCGGTACCTCTGAGGATGATCCGCAGAAGCCGCCTGCCTTCGTCGTCGTCGATCTCACGAACCCGCACTCGTTCCGCCACCCACACAGCCTGACGGCAACGGCCGAACGTTGCCTGATGCGGCAGTAGACCCTCCCACCATCGAGGTCGGCGCCGACCTGGGCGGAGTCGAGATAGGTCTCGTGGTCGCAGAGCGCCAGGTTCCCGGTCGGCGATCTGTACGTGGGTGCGCCCTGGGGCGGGCGGTGAACGCCTCGTAGACATGGCACGGCGGGCAGCTGCCGCCGGCGTGGAAGAAGTAGAAGCCGGTCGCCGACTGGCGTTTGGGCAGATTGCCCGCCAAGTCGACACAGGCGAAGGAGAAGGGGACGCCGCGCAGCCGGGCCCCCTGGTTGCCGCCTGTGCATACCGATCGAACATGAGCCTGCCGGGTCCACCGAACCCGGCAGACAGCATTGACAACCGTTTTCATTTCAGTAAAGCTTTCGGCGCCACGGTCCCGGCGTTCGCTCTGCCCCGGGGTCCCGTGCGCGCCGTCCACACCAAGTGATCTGGGAGCAGCATGTCGACGTTCCGGAACCGCCGAGAGTTTCTCGCCCTGGCCGGTGCCGCAGGTACGACCGGTGCCCTGGCCCTCGCCGGTTGCGGGTCCGGTGCCGGCAGCGGTGGCGCGGCCGACGGGAAGGCGGCGCCCAAGCGCGGCGGCCAGTTACGTGCCTTGTTCACGGGTGGTGGTGAGGCCGAGACCATCGACCCTCACGCCGAGGCCCTGGCCATCGACATGGCCCGTACCAAAGCCCTGTTCGACCGGCTCGTGGACTTGGACGCCAACATGGCGCCGGTGCCCCGGCTCGCCCGGAAGTGGGAGTCCAACTCCTCCGCCACCATGTGGCGTTTCACCCTCCGGGAGGCGCTCTTCCACGACGGCAAGCAGCTCACGCCCGAGGACGTGCTGTTCAGCTTCGGCCGCATTCTCGACCCCAAGGCGACCAACCACTTCGCCCAGGGCCTGCTGTCGGTCATCGACCTGAAGAAAAGCCGGGGTATCGGCGCGGACACCGTCGAGATCGCCCTCAGCCGGCCCAGCGCCGAACTGCCCGCGCTGCTGGGCACGCTGGGCACCGCCATCGTCAGCGCCCGCTACGGCGACCCGGCCAAGCCCGTGGGCACCGGGGCGTTCCGCCTGAAGTCCTTCCAGGCCAGCCGGTCGTTCGTCGCCGAACGCTTCGACGACCACTGGGACGGCGGCGCCTACGTCGACGAGCTGCGCATCCTGTCCGCCGATGCCGACGCGCGCGGCAACGCCCTGCGGGGAGGCGAGGCGGAGTACGGCTACGAGATGACACCGACGTTCGCCCGCACCGCCGCAGCCGACAAGTCCGTCAGGATCGTCGCCGCCAAGGGCAGCACGGCCCACGCCATCGTCATGAAGTGCGACCAGGAACCCTTCGACAACCCCGATGTCACCCTGGCGTTCAAGCTGCTCGCCGACCGGGAGAAGCTGGTCGAGGTCGTCCTGGCCGGCCAGGGCGTCGTCGGCAACGACATGTTCGGCAGGGGCTACCAGTACTACCCCGAGGACATCCCGCAGCGGAAGCGCGATGTCGCCGAGGCGCGCTCCTTGCTGCGCAAGGCCGGTGTCCTCAACAAGACGCTGTCCATCTACACCTCCTCCGTGGCCACCGGCTTCGTCGAGGCGGCGACCCTCTTCGCCGAGCAGGCTGCCGACGCGGGTTTGCGGATCAAGGTCACCACCGGTTCCTCGGAGACGTACTTCAAGGACCAGCTGACCAAGGGCGTGATGGGCAGCCACCGTTCCGGCGCCATGACGATCCCCACGTACCTCAACGACCGGCTGCTGACCAAGTCCGCCTTCAACGCCTCCGGCTGGCGCCGCAAGGACTTCGACGCCGCCTTCGCCAAGGCGCAGTCCACGACCGACGAGAGCGAGCGCACCCGGCTGTACGGGGAACTCCAGCGCACCGTCCACGACGAAGGCGGGCTGCTGATGTGGGGCCACCCGGACTGGCTGAACGCGGTCTCCTCGCGCGTACGCGGCGTCACGGAGGCTCCGCCCAACACCCTCGACTCCGCCCGCTTCGACAAGGTGTGGCTGGCCTGACGATGCGTGGGTACGCCCTGCAACGTCTCGCCCTCGGGGCCGTACAACTCGCTCTGCTCGCGGTGCTGGTGTTCCTGCTGACGTCGCTGCTGCCCGGTGACGCGGCCGACGTGCGCAACAACGAGGACGCCACACCCGAGCAGGTCGCGGCGCTGCGCGAGCAACTCCAGCTGGACCGGCCGGCCCTGGAACGCTTCACGGACTGGGCGGGTGGCGTGGTCACCGGGGACCTCGGCACGTCGCTGGTCAGTGGCGGCCCGGTGCTGGACATCCTGGCCGAGTCGGCCGGCATCACCCTGGTGCTCGCCGCGGTGACCCTCGCGGTGGTCGTCCCCCTCGCGGTGCTGCTCGGCATCGCCTCCGGGCTACGCGAAGGCGGCCGCCTGGACCGGGCGGTCACTTCGGTGACGCTCGGGCTGAGCGCCGTACCCGACTTCGTCCTGGCGCTGCTGCTCGTGGCGGGTCTGTCGCTGCGGCTCGGCTGGCTGCCGGCGACATGGGTAGGGGTGGGCGCGGCCGATCTGATCGGGCAGCCCGCGCTGCTGGTCCTGCCGGTCGCGGTGGTGGCGGCACGCATGATCTGCCTGCTGTCCCGGCAGGTACGGGCGGGCATGGTGACGGTCCTCAGGACCGAGTACGTCACCCAGGCGCGGCGCCTGGGCGTGACGCGCCGGGCCCTGCTGCTGCGGCACGTCCTGCCCAACGCGGCCGTGCCCGGCATCCAGGAACTGGCCCGGGTGGGCGACAACCTGGTCGGCGGCGTGCTGATCGTCGAGGCGGTCTTCGCGATCCCCGGCGTGGCGACCGCGCTCGTCAGCGCGGTGGAGGCGCGGGACGTGCCCACGGTGCAGGGCCTGGCCCTGGTGATCGCCGCGGCGGCCCTGCTGTTCAGCCTGGCGGCCGATCTCGTCTGCCATCGACTCGTACCACGGACGGAGGTGCTCCGGTGAAGCGCGTGAACGTCCCGATGGCGCCCGTCGGCGTGGCGCTGCTCGTGCTGCCGTTGGGCATCGCCCTGATGGGGCCGCTGCTGGCCGAGCCCGCCAAGCCAGGAGCGTTCGCCCCGTACGCGGGCGGTGGCGGTGAACACCCGCTTGGCACCGATGGGTTGGGCCGTGACGTACTGGCTCTGCTCCTGCACGGCGGGCGCAGCGCGCTCGGCATGGCGCTCGGCGCGGTCGCGGTCGCCTATCTGGTGGGCGGGCTCGTGGGCCTGCTGGCGGCCTCCGCCCGCCGCCGCTGGGCCGACGAGTTACTGATCCGTCCTCTCGACGTGCTGCTCCCGGTGCCCACCCTGCTGGTGATCAGCGTGGTGGCGGTGGGCTGGCGCGGCTCCCCCGTCGCCATCGCCCTCGCCGTCGCGGCCGTCAACGTCCCGCCCGTGGCACGCCTGGTGCGGGCCGCCGCCCTGGACGCGGCGAGCGGCCCCGTCACCGAAGCGCTGCGGGTGCAGGGCGAGTCGCGGGCCCGGATCCAACTCGACCACGTGGCGCGCTCGGTGCTCTCCCCCGTCGCCGCCGACATCGGCACCCGTATCACCCTCGCGGTCTTCCTCGTCGGCTCGGCGAACTTCCTCGGCCTCGGCCTGGATTCGACCGCGCCCGACTGGGCGGTGAGCATCTCCCGCAGCCGCGAGGCCCTGCTGCTCCAGCCGTGGGCCGTGATGGCGCCCGCCGCGATGCTCGTCATGTTCACCGTGGGGCTCAACCTCCTCGCCGACCGCCTGCTGGCCCGCTCCCGCCGTACGCAGGAGGCCGTGCGATGACCTCGAAGGCACCTTCAAAGACACCCTTCGTCACCGTGCGCGGGCTCACCGCGCGTGCGGGCGACACCGTGCTGCTCGACGCGGTCGGCTTCGACCTGTACGAGGGCCACGTCACCGCGCTCGTCGGCCCCTCCGGCAGCGGCAAGACCACGGCCGCCCTGGCACTCCTGGGCGAATGCGGCGTGCGCGTGCGCCTCAGCGGGCGCGTGCAGGCCGGCTCCATCACGGTCGTGGACGGGGACGGGATCACGAAGGAGGCGGCCACCGGACTGCGCGGGCGCCTGGTCGCGTACATGCCCCAGCATCCGGGCAGCACCCTCAACCCGGCCCGCCGCACCGGCGCCGTCCTCACCGAACTCGCCCGGCTCCACCACCCGGCCGACCGGGCTCGAACCCTTACCGCCGAAGCGCTCCGAACCGCGCAGTTGCCCGCCGGGCGGGACACCGAGCGGCGCTTCCCGCACCAGTTCTCCGGCGGACAACGCCAGCGCGTCGCGCTCGCCCAGACCCTCGTATGCCGACCACGGGTCCTCGTGCTCGACGAGCCCAGCACCGGGCTCGACACGGTGACCCGGATGCGGCTGGCCGGGGAGCTGGCCGCGCTCGCCCGCACCGGCCTGGCGATCCTCCTGCTCAGCCACGACCACGACCTGGTGCGTGCCCTCGCCGACCACGTCGTCGTACTGCGCCACGGACGCGTGACCGCACAGGGCGGCCCGGCCGACGCCCTGCCCGCCCGCCGTCCGGTGACCGCCGCACGGCACGTCCCCACCGAACCGGACGGCGCCCCGGTGCTCGACGTGCGCAGCCTCTCCGCCCACCTCCACAGCCGCGGCCGCGGCCCGGTCCTGCACGGGGTCGACCTCCAACTGCCCGCCGGGGCCTGCGTCGGCGTGGCCGGCCTGTCCGGCAGCGGCAAGACCACCCTGGCGCGCTGCGTCGCCGGACTCCACGAACGCCACCGCGGCACCGTACTCCTGGACGGCACTCCCCTGCCGGTGCTGCGCCGCCGCACGACGGAGCAGAAGCGGCGGGTGCAGTACGTCTGGCAGGAGGTCCGCAGCTCCTTCGACGAGCGGCGCCCCGTGGCCGAGCAGGTCGCCCGTACCGCCGTACGGCTGCGGGGCCAGGAGGCCGACGAGGCGCGGCTCGAGGCCCTGGAGCTGCTGGGCCGGCTGGGGCTGGACGCGGACACCGTCGCGCGGCGCCCCGGGGGCCTGTCCGGCGGCGAACTGCAACGCGCGGCGCTCGCCCGCGCCGTACTCGCCGCCCCGGACGTACTGGTCTGCGACGAGATCACGACCGCCCTGGACGCCGGCTCGACAGAAGCCGTCCTGGCCGAACTCGCCCGGCTCCGGGAGCAACACGGCACGGCGCTGCTCTGGGTCAGCCACGACCTGGAGCTGCTCGCCGCCGTCGCACACCACATCGTCGTCATCGACGGCGGCCACGTCGTCGAGACCGGCACACCCGAGCAGATTCTCCACGCTCCCCGGGCCGCCCTCACGCGACAGCTGGTACGCGCCATGGACCTCCCTACGAATCTGACCTCCACGGACCTGGCAGCCACCGATCTGGCCGCCGCCCCGTCCACATCCGGCACCTGACGCAACGGCTCCGCGACAGCCACGACACCCACGGCTTCCACCCGTCACATCCCTGACCTGGAGGACACATGAGCGACACGACCGCATCGGGCACCGCCGGATCACAGGCCGACGCCTGGACCCTGCTCGAATCGCTGCCCGACACGCTGCCCCGGGACGAGATACTCGCCATCAACAGCTCCAAGTCCGAAATCCACACCCAGCGCACCTACACGTACAACGGCTGGACGTTCCAGCTGCCGCCCGGCGTCTTCAAGCCCGGCGACACCAGCCGCATCGTCCATGACCGGCTGCTGGACGGCACCATCCCGCTGGAGGGGCGGTCGTACGCGGCCATCGGCGCCGGGCTCGGTGTCGAAGCGGTGATCGCGGGCGTCAAGGGCGCCCGCGAGATCTACGCCGCCGACCTCCACCCCGACAGCGTCGCCACGGCCGCCGCCCACTACGAGCTCATCGTGGGCGACCGCCCGGGCACGGTCTTCCGCCCGCTGGTCTCCAACCTCTTCGAGGAGTTCCCTACCTCGGCCCGGCTGGACGTCATCACCTTCAACCCACCCGCGGTCAGCACGAAGACCAGCGACGACCCGACGGTCGTCCGCAATGTCTGCGTGGGCATCGACATCGTGGCGCGCTTCTTCGACCAGATCGTCGACCGCGATCTGCTCGCCCCCGGTGGCGAGGTGCACCTGATCGTGTCCAACACCTCGGAGCTGAAGAACATCGTCAAGTACGCCATCGAGGCCGGATTCTCGCCGCAGGTCACCCACCGTCAGACGTGGGAGGGCGACAACTGCCAGGCGTACCTCTTCAAGCTGCGCCGCGACCACGCCGCCTGACCCAAGGGGAGTGACATGCACGAGCACATAGCCGAAGCGGTCAAGGAGCCCGATGTGGTGACCGTCCCGCCCGGCGCGGTCTGTCTGCGCTTCGAGACGATGAAGCTCTACTCGGCGCTCGGCGCCGTGCGCCACCTCCTGGACACCGGCCAGGTCAGACCCGGTGACACGCTCGTCGACAGCTCCAGCGGCATCTACGCCCACGCGCTGGCCCTCGCCTGCCACCGCTACGGCCTGAAGTGCCACGTCGTCGGCTCGACGACGGTGGACCGGACCCTCCGCGTCCAGCTGGAGATCCTGGGCGCCACACTGGAACAGGTCCGCCCCTCCAAGAACCTGCGCCTCGACCAGAACCTGCGGGTGGAGCGGATCGGCGAACTGCTGCGGGAGAACCCCGGCTACCACTGGATGCGCCAGTACCACGACTCCATCCATTACCTCGGCTACCGGGACGTCGCCGACCTGATCGGCAAAGAGGTCCCGGAAGGACCGCTGGCGCTGGTGGGCGGAGTCGGCACCGGAGCGTCGACCGGCGCTATCGCCACGTATCTGCGCGAGGCGGGCCGTGACGTGACGCTGGTCGGCGTCCAGCCGTTCGGCAGCGTCACCTTCGGCGCCGAGCACGTCTCGGACCCGGACATGATCATCGCAGGGATCGGCAGCTCGATCCCCTTCCAGAACGTCCGCCACGAGCTCTACGACCGGATCCACTGGGTGAACTTCGACTACGCCATGTCCGGCGCGGTCGAACTCCTGCGGGCCAGCGGCATCTTCGCCGGGCTTTCGGCTGGAGCGGCTTACCTGGCCACCCTCTGGGAGCGCGAACGCGACGACTCCAGGACGTACGTCTTCCTCGCCGCCGACACCGGTCACCGTTACGTCGACAGCGCCTACGCCCACCACGACCAGGCACGCGGCCTCGGCGCCATGCGCCCCCACGAGGTCACGCAGCAGCACGAGCTGCGGCACCCCTGGTCGGCGATGGACTGGCCGCCACGCGACAGCGCACTGCTGCGCGGCGAACCGCTGCTGGTACCCGGCGCGGCCTGAGCCGGCTCCCGCCGGAACGTCCCCGCCCCCGCCCCCGCCCGAAAGGTGCCGTGCCGTGTCCCTCGACGACGAGCGCACCCGCGGTTTCGTGCTGCTTCCGCGGCTTTTCACCCCGGCCGAGACCGCGGCCCTGAGCGAGGCCGCCGAGACCGCCCTCGCCCGGGTGACCAGGCACGCACAAGAAGGGAAGACCGAGGTCACCGTGTGGCCGGACGGGCACCGGCTGGAATCGGTGGCCGGCACGACCGTGCACTGGGAGTCGGACGCCCGCCCGCCCGCGGTGCGCAGCCTCTCACCGGTCACGCAGCTGGACCCCACGCTGGATGCCCTGTGGTCCGACGAGCGGCTCACAGGGCCCATGCGGAGACTGCTGAACACCGACCGGCTCGGGCCGTTCACCTCGAAGCTCAACTTCAAGCGGGCGGGCGTCGGATCCGCGTACCGCTGGCACCAGGACTACCCGTACTGGTACTGCTGCGCGGGCCCGGACGCCGGGGACATCGCCACCGCGATGATCTACCTGGACGATGTGACGGCTGACAACGGTGCCTTGACGCTCGTCCCCGGAAGCCACCTGGCGGGGCCCGCACCGCGTGACCGGGCCGAGCCGACCGGCCTGCTGGTCGACGCCGCGCGGAGCGATGTCAGCGGCGCGGTGACCATCGAGGCCCCGGCCGGCTCCGTGCTGATGTTCCCCGGCCTCATCGTGCACCGATCCGGGCCCAACACGTCGCCCCGCGACCGGCGCTCCCTGTTGCTGTGCTTCCAGCCCGCCGGACGTCCGACGCTCGCGCAACTGCCGTACCGGTCCGAGGTCCTGCCCGATCTGCCCTGACACACCACCCGTACGACCCATGACCCAGAAGCCATGACCCAGAAGAGGAAAGCACCCCTCATGTCTCCCTCGCAGCCGCACTCCGTGCCTGATCTCCAGCAGGCCGTCCTCGACGGCGCCTACGGGCCGCCGCCCCAGGAGCTGACCGTCACCAGCGCGTTCTGGCTCCACCACACCACCCGGCTGGCCGGCAGCCAGGTCACCTACCGCAACAGCTACCTGCTGCTGCGGTCCGGCGACGCCTTCGGCGCCTGCTCCTTCGAAGCGGGCGAGCTCACCCCCGACTTCTGCGCGGACGCCTCGGGCCACACCCTCGACCACCTCATCCAGCACGAGGCGGCGCCCGTACGCGTCGCCGCCCTCGACGCCTACCTGGCCCGCGTCCGGCCACACCGCAGTTCCCCCACCGCCCAGTCCGTCACACTCCCGACCGGCACACCCGAGACCCGGGCCCAGGCCAGGGACGCGGCCGTCGCCGGACTGCTCGACATCCCCGCCGGTGCCAAGGTCGCGCTGATAGGCGTCGTCAACCCACTCGTCGCGGCGATACGCGAGCAGGGCGGCGTCCCGCTGCCCTGCGACTTCAACCTGCGCACCACCCAGTGGGGCGACCCCGTCACCGACGACATGGCCCAGGTGCTCGCCCAGGCCGACGCGGTCGTCGCCACCGGCATGACACTCAGCAACGGCAGCTTCGACGTCGTCCTCGACCACTGCCGCAAGCACGGACTGCCGCTCGTCGTGTACGCCCAGACCGGCAGTGCCGTCGCCCGCGCCTTCCTGGGCGCCGGTGTCACCGCGCTCTCCGCCGAGCCCTTCCCCTTCTCCCAGTTCAGCGCCGACGAGACCGTGCTGTACCGGTACCGGGCGGCAGGCGCATGAGCAGCGAGACCAAGGACCCGGCGGCCGAGCCGGTCAGCGACCCGAGCGCAACCGAGGAGGCGGGGAACGCGGCAGCGAGCGCCGAGGCCGTGCCCAGCGATCTGCGGATGACCCGCATCCTGTGGCCGTTCATGCTCGCCTCAGCCGTGGGCCTGGTGCCCTTCACCATTTTCAGCACCTTCCTCGTCCCCATCGCCGACGCGTCGGACAGCGGCGTCGCGGCCATGGGACAGTTGCGCGGACTCGGCGGTCTGGCCGCCCTGGCCGTGGGTACGGCTCTGGCTCCGCTGATCGACCGCGTACGCAAGGAATGGGCGGCCGCGGGCGGACTCGCCGTACTGGCCCTCTCCGCTGCTCTCGGCGCCACCGGCGAGTTCCTGCTGCTGGCGGCGTTCTGCCTGCTCGTCGGCGCGGGTACGGCCGTACTCAACCCGGCGCTCACGGCTGCGGCCGCCGACCGCTTCGACAACGACGCCGCCGCGGGCCGGGCGGCGACCCTCATCACCGCCACCCAGTCGCTCACCGCCCTCCTGGCCGCACCTCTGGTGGCGCTGCCGGCCGTGCTGTGGGGCTGGCAGGGTGACTTGTGGGTGATCGCCGCCATCGCCTCCGTACTCGCTGTGCTCTTCCTCTTGCGGGGCCGCCGCGCCGAGCAGGCCGGACACGACGCCGGACAGACCGACGAAGCGGACACGGAGAAGACGGCGCACCCGGGCTATCTGGCCTCGTTCAAGCTGCTCGGCGCGCTCCCCGGAGTGGTGCCGCTCCTCTTCGTCGCCATGCTGCGGACAGCGGCGTTCATGGGGTACCTCGCCTATCTGGCGGCCTTCTACGACGAGCGCTTCGGCCTGGACCCCGGCCCCTTCGCCATCGTCTGGACGCTGAGTGGCACCGCGTTCTTCCTCGGCAACCTCGTCGCCGGACGACTGCTGAGCGCCGGGCCGACGAAGGTGTCCAGTGAGCGGCTGATGACGCTGGCCCTGCTGGTGGCACTGTCGGCCCTGGTCGGCGTGTTCTTCACCCACTCTCTGTTCCTCGCCCTGCCCCTGACCGCACTCATCGGCGCCGGTCACGCGACGGTGGCCGCCTGTGTCACCACGCTGCTGTTACGACGCTGTGGCACCCTGCGCGGCACGGCGCTGAGCCTCAACGCCGCCGGAATGAGTTTCGGTGTGTTTCTCGGGGCGGGCCTCGGCGGCATCGGTCTCACGCTCGGCGGATACCCGGGCACGGCCGCGGCGCTGGGCGGCCTGACCCTCGTGGCCCTGATCTTCGCCCGGGCGGCCGCGCGCTCCACCCGCGCAGCGCAGGAATAGGGGAGTCTGTTGTGACGGGAGGGTCGAAACCGGGTGAGCGCATGACACGTCAGCGTGTCGCCGTGGTGCAGGCGCTCGCCGAACGTGCCCGCTTCGTGTCAGCCCAGCAGTTGCACGCCTCGATGGCCGAGGCGGGGGTTCGGGTCGGTCTCTCCACCGTGTACCGCGCCTTGCAGGGCCTGGAGCGGACCGGCGGCGCCGATGTCGTCCGCGACGAGGTGGGTGAACGGCTCTACCGGCACCGGCCGGCTGTCGGGCACCGCCACTACCTGATCTGCCGCTCCTGTCGTCGTGGTCAGCCCTTGGACACCGATGTCGTCGAACGCTGGATAGTCCGCGTTACCCAGACCACCGGGTTCGCCGAGGTCGAGCACACGCTGGAGCTCACCGGGGTGTGCGCGCGCTGCCGCTCAACCGTCGGTTAGCAAGCCTCGTCCGCGCCCACGACGTCGGTGCTCAAGATCTTGATCGGGTTTTGGGGACCCACACGTCCTGCTGCTCACGGCACGTTCGGGCTCCGGAGGGACAGCCGGCGCGGAGAGGAGCTGTTCGTGCCGGATGTGAGTGCCGGAGCCTCGGGTGGTGCCGGCCGATCGCGTCGAGAGGCTACGCAAGGAGCGCCCGCCGGGATCGATGACGAGGTGGCGGCGGGAAGCCGCAGGAGTGGTGATCGGGCAGTTATGCCGGGAGTTCCATGCGTGAGGATCCCGCTGTGCCGAGGCACGAGCGGGACGGGACGGTGGCGGCCACGGCCGCGCTCGACGCGCGGGGACCCGGCCATCCGCCGAACCCTCGCTGGCTGGCCGAGCGGTATCCCTCGGGTGAGACCGCGCAGTTGCGGCGGGTGTACGCGCGTCCCGAGCACCGGCGGCGCGGACTGGCCCGGCAACTGGTGGAAGGGCTGCTGGAGTTCGCGAAGGCGGACGGCGGCTACCGGGCCGTGTATCTGCACACGTATCCGCACTCACCCGGCGCGATGGGCCTGTGGCAGACCCTGGGCAAGGCGGTCTGCGACGAGCGGGAGGAAGTGCCCGGCGGCGGGAGCGGCGTCGTGCACTTCGAGATCCCCATTGTTTAATGAAAACGAACACCGGCGTCAAACTCCAGGCCCCGTCCGCCGCGCACCCCTTCGGCACCGACGCGCTCGGCCGCGACCTGCTGGCCCGCATCGCGCACGGAGCGCTGAGCACCCTCGCCATAGCCCTCGCGGTGAGTGTCGCCGCACTCGTGGCCGGCGTGCTGCTGGGACTGCTGGCTCGGCTGTCCGCCCCGCTCGTCGACACCGTCAACGCCGTACCCGCCGTGCTGGCCGCTCTCCTCATCACCGGCATCGCGGGCAGCGGCCCGTGGACCCCGGCACTCGCGGTGGCCGTCGTCGCCTGGTCCCCGCTGGCCACCCACACCTCCGCCCTGCTGCAACAGGAGCGCGCCACCACCCACCTGACCGCCACCCGAGCCCTCGGCGCCGGACGCTGGTACCTCCTGTGGCACGGACTGCTGCCCGCCGTCCTGCCGCCGGTCACCCGGCACGCCCTTGTCCGGCTGCCCGGCATCGCCCTGTCCCTGGCCGCCCTCGGCTTCCTCGGCCTGGGTGCCCAGCCGCCGTCCCCCGAGTGGGGCCTGCTGCTCGCCGAGAACCAGCCGTACGCCGAACGCGCCCCGTGGGCGGTCCTCTTCCCCGCCGCCGTACTCGCACTGCTGGGCGCGCTCGCGGTGACCGCCGTGGGCGGCATACGTCTGCCCCGGCGACGCACGCGGCCGGCACGCCCGTCCAGAACACCCGGCGAGACCGTGAGAGCCGTGCCCGCGCCGGAGCGGCAGCCGAGCCGCCCGGACGCCCTCCTGACCCCCGTGCCCTCCTCACCCACAGAAACCCCATGACGGATCTCATCTCCCGCTCCTTGGCCCGCCGAGCCGCCCACATCCCCAAGGGCGCGACGCCCAAGGCCCCGCGCAAGCGGACCTGGAAGCTCTGGAAGGCCCTGTCACCTCTCCTGCGGCTCCTGATCGTCACCCAACTCGCCTTCAACATCGGCTTCTACGCCGTCCTGCCGTTCCTCGCCGAGC
>NZ_JBSFTY010000106.1:0-28945 GCF_053591515.1 Streptomyces sp. NPDC003011 | reverse complement strand
CCGGTGTTCACCGGGCGCCCCCCTCGTCGTGAGCCGGCGGTCTACTCCCCGAGCAGGACCCGCACCCGCTCCTGCCCGACCGCCAGCAGCAGCGTGGGCAGGCGCGGACCGGTGTCCCGGCCGACCAGCAGGTGGTACAGGAGCGCGAAGAAGGACCGCTGGGCGGTCTTGATCTCCGGCGGCAGCTCCTTGGGCGTGGCGTCGGCCGGGAAACCGGCCTGCACCTTGGGCACGCCGTAGACGAGGTGGGTCAGCCCGTCGAGGGACCAGTGCTCCGCCAGTCCGTCGACGAGCAGCCGCAGGGACTGCCGGGACGGCTCGTCCAGGGACTTCAGCAGCTCGTGGTCGGGCTCCTCGCGCACGATGGTCCGCTGGTCGGCGGGCACGTGCGTGTTGATCCACGCCTCGGCCTTGTCGAGCCGCGGCCGTGCCTCGTCGAGCGAGGTGAGCGGGTCGGCGGGGTCGAGCTCGCTGAGGATGCGCAGGGCCTGGTCCTCGTGCCCGGCGGTGATGTCGGCGACGGACGCGAGGGTGCGGTACGGCAACGGCCGCGGGGTGCGCGGCAGTTCACCGGCGGCGGTGCCCACGGCACGCGCGTGCGCGGCGACGTCCGCCGGCAGTGCGGTGCCGTCCGCGACCTTGGCGTCCAGCTTGTCCCACTCGTCGTACAGGCGCTGGATCTCCTGGTCGAAGGCGATCTTGAAGGACTGGTTGGGCCTGCGGCGGGCGTACAGCCAGCGCAGCAGCTGCGGTTCCATGATTCGCAGCGCGTCGGCGGGGGTCGGGACCCCGCCCCGGGAGGACGACATCTTCGCCATCCCGCTGATGCCGACGAACGCGTACATCGGCCCGATCGGCTGCTTCCCGCCGAAGATCCCGACGATCTGCCCGCCGACCTGGAACGAGGAGCCCGGCGAGGAGTGGTCGACGCCGGACGGCTCGAAGACGACCCCTTCGTACGCCCACCGCATCGGCCAGTCGACCTTCCACACCAGCTTGCCGCGGTTGAACTCGTTCAGCCGGACGGTCTCCGAGAAGCCGCACTCGGCGCAGGTGTACGTCAGCTCGGTGGTGTCGTCGTCGTAGGCGGTGACGGTGGTGAGGTCCTTCTCGCAGTTGCCGCAGTACGGCTTGTACGGGAAGTAGCCGGCGGAGCCGGAGCTGCCGTCGTCCTCGGCGGCCGCGCCGGACCCCTCGGCGGCCTCCAGCTCGGCCTCGTCCAGCGGCTTCTGCTGCTTCTTGCCCGGGGCCTTCCTGGTCCGGTACTGGTCGAGGATCGCGTCGATCTCGCCCCGGTGCCGGACGGCGTGCAGGATCTGCTCGCGGTACACGCCGGAGGTGTACTGCGCGGTCTGGCTGATCCCGTCGAACTCCACGCCCAGCTCGGCCAGCGACGCGGTCATCGCGGCCTTGAAGTGCTCGGCCCAGTTGGGGTGGGCGGAGCCCGCGGGGGCCGGGACGGAGGTCAGCGGCTTGCCGATGTGCTGCCGGTAGGACTCCTCGTCGACCCCGGCGATGCCCTTCGGCACCTTGCGGTAGCGGTCGTAGTCGTCCCACGAGATCAGGTGGCGTACCTCGCGGCCCCGGCGGCGGATCTCGTCGGCGACGAGGTGCGGGGTCATGACCTCGCGCAGGTTCCCCAGGTGGATGGGCCCGGAGGGGGAGAGGCCGGACGCGACGACGACCGGTTTGCCCGGGGCCCGACGCTCCGACTCCTCGATGACCTCATCCGCGAAACGGGAGACCCAGTCGGTGGTCTCGGTGCTCTGAGCCACGATCGGCACGTCCTCTTTCTGACGGTTCTCACGAGCAGCCGGTACGGTCGCACGGCTGACCGCCTCATTGTCCCAGACCCCTACGCGCCCAGGAAAACCGCTTTACGCCCCATGGGATACTGGCCGTGTCCATCCATCCCACGAGGAGAACGGCACCCAACTCCATGGCCCCGGTCACGTCCCTCAGCGCCAGCGTCCAGCAGCACCTCGCGACGGCCCTCTCGGCAGCCCTGCCGGAGGCCGGTTCCGCCGACCCGCTGCTGCGCCGAAGCGACCGGGCCGACTACCAGGCCAACGGCATCCTCGCGCTGGCGAAGAAGGCGAAGGCGAACCCGCGGGAGCTGGCGGCGCAGGTCGTCTCCCAGGTGGTCACCGGCGAGCTGATCCAGGACATCGAGGTCTCCGGCCCCGGCTTCCTGAACATCACGCTCACCGACCGGGCCATCACCGGGAACCTCGCCGCGCGGTACGCGGACACCGACCGCCTGGGCGTGCCGTTCGCCGAGAACCCGGGCACGACGGTCGTCGACTACGCCCAGCCGAACGTGGCGAAGGAGATGCACGTCGGCCACCTGCGGTCCGCGGTGATCGGCGATGCGGTGGTCCACCTCCTGGAGTTCACCGGCGAGACGGTGGTGCGGCGTCACCACATCGGCGACTGGGGCACCCAGTTCGGCATGCTCATCCAGTACCTGGACGAGCACCCGCACGAGCTGGACCACAAGTCCTCCGCGGACGGCGAGGTCTCCGGCGAGGAGGCGATGTCGAACCTGGGCCGCCTCTACAAGGCCGCGCGGAGCCTCTTCGACTCCGACGAGGAGTTCAAGACGCGGGCCCGGCGCCGGGTGGTCGACCTCCAGGCCGGCGACGCGCACACGCTCGCCGTGTGGCAGCGGTTCGTCGACGAGTCGAAGATCTACTTCTTCTCCGTCTTCGAGAAGCTGGACATGGAGATCCGGGACGCGGACATCGTCGGCGAGTCCGGCTACAACGACATGCTCGCCGAGACCTGCCGCCTGCTGGAGGAGTCGGGCGTCGCGGTCCGCTCCGAGGGCGCCCTGTGCGTGTTCTTCGACGACGTCAAGGGCCCGGACGGCAACCCGGTCCCGCTGATCGTCCAGAAGTCCGACGGCGGCTTCGGCTACGCGGCGACCGACCTGTCGGCGATCCGCGACCGCGTGGGCAACCTGAAGGCGGACACGCTGGTGTACGTGGTCGACGCCCGCCAGTCGCTGCACTTCCGGATGGTCTTCGAGACGGCTCGGCGGGCGGGCTGGCTGGGCGACGACGTGACGGCGCACCAGCTGGCCTTCGGCACCGTGCTCGGCAAGGACGGCAAGCCGTTCAAGACCCGTGAGGGCGAGACGGTACGCCTGGTCGACCTCCTGGACGAGGCCATCGACCGCGCCTCGGCCGTCGTACGGGAGAAGGCCCAGGACCTGTCCGAGGAGGAGATCGCCGAGCGGGGCACCCAGGTCGGCATCGGCGCGGTGAAGTACGCGGACCTGTCGACGTCGGCGAACCGGGACTACAAGTTCGACCTGGACCAGATGGTCTCGCTGAACGGCGACACCAGCGTGTACCTCCAGTACGCGTACGCCCGGATCCGGTCGATCCTGCGCAAGGCCGGCGACGTACGCCCGTCCGCGCACCCGGAGCTGCCGCTGCACGAGGCGGAGCGGGCCCTGGGCCTGCACGCCGACGCGTTCGCGGAGACGGTCGCCGAGGCGGCGACGGAGTACGCCCCGCACAAGCTGACGGCGTACCTCTACCAGCTGGCGTCCCACTACACGACCTTCTACGACAAGTGCCCGGTCCTGAAGGCCGAGACGCCGGAGCAGGTGGAGAACCGGCTGTTCCTGTGCGACGTGACGGCCCGCACCCTGCACCGGGGCATGGCCCTGCTGGGGATCCGGACGCCCGAGCGGCTCTGAGCACCAGGGGCGCGCAGTCCGCGCCCGGGAGGTGAGTGATCGTTTCCCGGCGCGGTCCCCGGTCCGGCCCGCCCCCGGGCAGGTCTCAGCCGCCGTCCGAGGACCCGTACGAGCCGCCCGCCACCCGCCGCAGCCGCCCGGCCTCCTCCCTCATCCGGCGTGCGACCCCGCCCGCGCCGCCCGCGCCGTCGTCCAGTCCGCTGGCCAGGAGCTGGGCGGCGAGGGTGTCGAAGTAGTGGGCGGTGGACAGGAGTTGCTCGTCCACGTCGAAGGCCGGCGGGGTGCCCGCGGCGATGCGGTGGACGTCGTCGAGGACGCCGTTGATCTGCCGGCTGATCTCGTCCCGGGCGTCCTGCGCCAGGCTCACCGCCCGCCCGGTCTGGGCGAGGACGGAGTGGCAGGAGCGCCGCAGTTCCCGCGCCAGCCGGTCGTCGCGGCTGGTGAAGGTGTGGCCCACGTCGTAACCGAGGCTTCCCTGGACGACGCGGGAGCCCACCGCGATCGACTCGTGGTCCCGCAGGTCGATGGCGCTGGTCGCGCCGAGCGCGGCCCGGAAGCAGGGGTGGACGTGGAACTCCGTCTCGTGCGGCTGCACCGGCAGGTCGTCGTCACCGGCGAACACCACGTCGTTGCCGCGCCGCACCCCGAGGAACCCCACGCCGTGCAGGATGTCGATGACGCCGGGGAGCGTCAGGGCGCCCGCGTAGGCGGGGAACAGCCCGTGGAGCGACTCGGCCGCCGCCTCGAAACGGGTACCGAGGGCGGCCCGGGTGACCACGTAGCCGGTGTTCTGGAACAGCGGGAAGAGATGCTTGAGGAAGGGGTGCGCGACCAGGTACTCCAGGGACAGGTCCTTGAGCTTCCACGCGGAGAACTGCCGGGCCGCCTGGAGGACGTCCGCCTCCGTGATCCGCTCCCGGCCGTGGATCAGCCAGGCCGTCTCCTGGCAGAGGTTGAGGAACTGGATGGCGTCCCGCGGCCGGGGCAGACAGCGGCGGAAGAGGTAGGTGGCGGTCTCCTCGCCCTGCACGGTCTGCGGGAAGAGCTCCCGCCACAGCCGCTCCTCGGTCAGCTCCGCTCCGGTGGAGGCCCGCGCGCGGGCCAGGGCGAGGTCCCGCAGCGCCTGTTCCGTCCAGGCGATCCGCAGTTCGTCGCCGCGGAACTTGTCGCCCTCCCCGAAGGACAGCGAGTCGTAGATGTCCGCGCGCAGGAACAGCAGGAACCGCACCGAGCGCGTGTAGAGGCTGGCGGCGTGCTTGGCCGCCAGCAGCAGCCCGATCACCATCGAGACACTGTCCGGCTCGGCCGACCACACCTGCTCCAGCTGGTCGACCATGAGGAGCAGCGGCCCGTGCGCGCCGTCGCAGCCGACGTCGCTGAAGGCCCGCGCCACGCCCTGTTCGACGACCTCCAGCTGCCGCAGGGCCTGCGCGCCCTCGGACGGCGACTGCGCGAGGTCCAGGCCCGCCTTGAAGCCGAACGCCTCCAGGGACAGGGAGGTCTGCAGGCCCCTGGCGCCGTGCGCGACGCGCTCCCCCAGCCGGCCGTCCGCCGCCTCCCCGTTCTGCTTCAGGAAGCGGGCCAGCACCTTCACCGAGTCGGGCCGCCGGCCGTGCGCGTCCTTGGCGTGCGTCGCCAGGTGGCGGGCGGCGTGGACGGCGAACAGGTACCGCCAGATCAGCGCCTTCGCCGAGTCCCCCGGCAGCCCCTGCAGTTCGAACCGCCGGATCTGCTCGCCCGCCGCCTCGTCCGGGGTGACCAGGACCGTCCCCGCGTGCTGGCCGCCGTCGGCCGTCAACTGCATGCAGATCGCGCTCTTGCCGGACCCCTTGCGGCCGATGATCAGCATCTTCCGCCCGGCCAGCGCGGCCTTGTAGGCCGCGTTGGGCAGGAAGCCGCCGCGTAACAGCAGCCCGTCGGTCACGTCCCGTTCGGCGTCCTCGCGCCCGAAGTGCAGCTGCGCGAGCACCGGCCCGTCGGCCATCCCCGTCCCCCTTGACGTCGCCCCGTCGCCCGTCGGCCCCCGATCGCGGCCCGTACGGGTCCTCCAGCGGACACCGTAGCGGCAAGCCCCGCCCCGGCTCAGCCTTCGCGCACACCCGGACGCCGGGCGTCCGGACCGTTGTCAGTGGCTGCCTCTACAGTCCCCCGCATGGCGACACTTCCCAACCCGCTGCCGAAGCTGGCGGCCGACCCGGCCGGCCGGTCCCTCGGACTGGACCTCCCGCCCGGCAGACTGATCGACACCACCCACGAGGGGCCGTGGCACGAGCCGTTGCTGTGGTGCGCGGACCAGCGGCCGGCGGCCGGTACCTGGACCGCGCTGCACGCGGCCGGGCGGACCGTCGGGCTGCTTCCGCTGCTCGTCGACGCCGGCGACAGCCAGGGCGGCCTGAAGGGCTGGGAGTTGATGCCCGACGAGGTGTCGTACCCCGGCGATCACGACGCCGAGGAGGTACTGAGCGCGTTCTGGGACGCGTACGCGGCGCACGGACCCGGGTCCGGCCCCGCCGAGGCGGACTGGCCCGGACTCGCCCCCGCCGGCGTCCTGGACGCCGACCCGGACGCGCGCGCCGCCGAGGTGGCCGAGTCGCTCCTCGCCGACGGCTCCTCCCTCAAGGCGCCGCGCTGCGCACTGGTCCCGGCCCGCCGCTCCGCCGACATCCCGGCCGCCATCGGCTGGAGCGGCCCGTGCAATTACGAGAACGACGTGGCCCGGCTCTGTTCGGTGCTGCGCTCCTGGGAGGACCGCTTCGGGATACGGGTCGTCGCGCTCACCTTCGGCCGGCTGACCGTGTCGGTGGCCGCCCCGCCCGCCACCGAGGCCGAAGCCGAGGCGCTGGCCGCCGAGCACTTCGCGTTCTGCCCGGACACCGTCGGGCGGGGCGACGACACGACACTGCGCGCCTACGCCCAGCGTCAGCTCCTCCACCAGCCCGCCTGGCACTTCTGGTGGGACTGACCGGCCTCACGGCAGGGGGGTCATCCCCTCCCGAGCCGTGATCCCGGACTCCTCCTCCGGCAGCCGCCGCGCCTCCCCCGCCGGGGGCGCCCCCGTCCCCCGAACTCGAAGGTCCCGCCCCCGCCCCCGGCCTTCGGCCTAGGACTCCCTCAGCCCCTGCCCGAGCCTCCGCAGCCCCTCCCCGATCTCCTGCGGCGTCTGCGTCACGAAGCACAGCCGCAGGGTGGAGCGGTCGGGTACGCCGGGGTGGAAGGGCGCGCCGGGGACGTAGGCCACGTCGTGCCGCACCACGCGCGGCAACAGGGCCGTCGTGTCGTACGCCTCCGGCAGCCGGGCCCACAGGAACATCCCGCCCTCGGGACGTGTCCAGGCGGATCCCTCGGGGAGGGCCTCCCGCAGCCCCGCGAGCATGGCGTCCCGGCGCTGCCGGTACACCCCCGCGACCCGTCCGACGTGGGCGTCCAGGTCACGGTCGGCCAGGTACCGGGCCGCGGCGAGCTGGTTGACGGTGGGGGTGTGCAGGTCGGCGGCCTGCTTGGCGACCACGCAGGCCCGCAGCAGCCCGCCGGGCGCCCGCAGCCAGCCGAGCCGCAGCCCCGGCGCCATGACCTTCGAGAAGGAGCCGAGCAGGACGACCCGGTCGCGGGCCTCCTCGCGGGAGGCGATCCACGGCACCCGTTCGCCTTCGAAGCGCAGTTCGCCGTACGGGTCGTCCTCGACGATCCACAGCCCCCGCCGCGCCGCCACGGAGGCCACGGCGGCCCGGCGTTCGGCCGGCAGCGTCCGGCCGGTCGGGTTCTGGAAGGTGGGCACCGTGTACAGCAGCTTGGGCCGCTCCCGCACCACCAGCTCCTCCAGCGCGGCCGGGTCCAGTCCCGCCGCGTCCCCCGGCACCGCCACGACCCGCGCGCCCGCCAGGCCGAAGGCCTGAAGTGCCGCCAGATAGCAGGGACTTTCGACCAGGACCGTGTCCCCGGGTTCCAGCAGCACGGTGGCGAGCAGGGACAGCGCCTGCTGCGAACCGGTCGTGACGAGGACGTCGTCGGCGCCGGTGGGCAGCCCCCGCGCCGACATGCGCGCGGCGAGCGCGCCCCGCAGCTCGGGCTCGCCCTCGGTCGTGGCGTACTGCAGGGCCCGCGCGGGCTCCTCGGCGAGGACGTCGCGGAACGCGGCCGCGATGCCCTCCTGGTCGAACAGCTCCGGCGCCGGCAGCCCGCCCGCGAAGTTGATCACCTCGGGGCGGGCGGTGACGGCGAGGATGTCCCGTACCGGCGACCCGCCGATCGACCGGGCCCGCGCGGCGAGCGGCGGCACGGGGGCGGAAGCGGGCGCGGGCTCGGTGACCGTCATGGCACGGCTCCTTCGGCTGCGGGACGACTCGTCCCGCGACCCTAGAGACGTGCATGCCCTCTACACGCGACTTTCCACGATACGGACGGGAGCCGCTCGCTCAGACCTTCTTCCCGACCCCCGCGTACACGTTGATGTCCGCGTCCGTGACGTCGTTGATGTCGGCGTAGCGGACCTTCTCGATGTTGTCGAGGCCGGCCAGGTAGGAGGCCTCCGGCTGCTCGGGCACCGGAGCGGCGTTGTCCGGCCGCCAGTGGTGCGCGGGGACGACCCCCGGCTCGGCGAGCTCCAGGGAGTTCTCGCTGAAGAACCGCTCGACGTCCGCCGCGGACCGCAGCACGAAGGTGAACCCGCGCTCGGTGTACGTGCGCTGGACCGCGCGGATGTTCTCGGGATTGAGGTCCTCCGTCAGATGGCTCAGCACGAGCCGGCTGCCGGAGGGCAGCGCGCCGAGGAGCTCACGCACGATCGGGTACGCCTCCTCGTCCTCGACGAAGTGCAGGATCGCGACCAGGCACAGGGCGACGGGCTGGTCGAAGTCCAGCGTCTTCGCGGCCTGTTCGAGGATGTGCGCCGGGTCCTTGAAGTCGGCGTCGATGTAGTCCGTACGCCCCTCGGGACCGCTGGTCAGCAGAGCACGCGCGTGCGCGAGCACGACGGGGTCGTTGTCGACGTACACGACCCGGGTGTCCGGGCTGATGCGCTGGGCGATCTGGTGGACGTTCTCCGCGGTGGGCAGCCCGGTGCCGATGTCGAGGAACTGCCGGATGCCGTCCTCCTGGGCCAGGGCGGTGACGGCCCGGCGCAGGAAGTCGCGGTTGTGCCGTACGTCGAGGTACCCGCGCGGGTTGGCGGCGAGCGCGGCGGCGGCGGCGTCCCGGTCGACGGGGTAGTTGTCCTTGCCGCCGAGGAAGACGTCGTACACGCGGGCCGGGTGCGCCTTGCTGGTGTCGATCCTCCTTCTCAGCTCGGCGGGGTCTTGGCTGAGGGCGTCACCGGACATCGGCGTCTCCAGTCATTCAACGGGCAACCAGCGGTCAACAACCTAACTCCCGGCGCCACTTGATGGTGCCCACAGCCCGCCCCCACCCGCCCGCGCCCCGGACGCGAGGCCTAACGCAGCTTCTGCGCCGCCTCGACGGCCCAGTACGTCAGGATGTTCCGCGCGCCCGCCCGCTTGATGCCGGTCAGCGTCTCCAGGATGGCCCGGTCCCGGTCGATCCAGCCCTTCTCGGCGGCGGCCTCGACCATCGAGTACTCGCCGGAGATCTGATAGGCGGCCACCGGCACGTCCACCGCGTCCGCGACGCGCGCCAGGATGTCCAGATACGGCCCGGCCGGCTTCACCATCACCATGTCGGCGCCCTCTTCGAGGTCGAGCGCCAGCTCCCGCATCGACTCACGCGTGTTCGCCGGATCCTGCTGGTACGTCTTGCGGTCACCCCGCAACGACGAGGCGACGGCCTCCCGGAACGGCCCGTAGAACGCGGACGCGTACTTGGCGGTGTAGGCGAGGACGGCCACGTCCTCCCGCCCGATCTGGTCGAGGGCGTCACGGACGACCCCGATCTGCCCGTCCATCATCCCGCTGGGCCCCACCACGTGGGCCCCGGCGTCCGCCTGCACCTGCGCCATCTCGGCGTACCGCTCCAGGGTCGCGTCGTTGTCGACCCGCCCTTGCGCGTCCAGCACCCCGCAGTGCCCGTGATCCGTCGTCTCGTCGAGACACAGGTCGGACATCACCAGCAACTCGTCCCCGACCTCGGCCCGCACATCACGGATCGCCACCTGCAGAATCCCGTCCGGGTCGGTCCCCGGCGTCCCCACCGCGTCCTTCTTCGACTCCTCCGGCACACCGAACAGCATGATCCCGGAGATCCCGGCGGCCACGGCCTCCGCCGCCGCCTTCTTCAGACTGTCCCGGGTGTGCTGCACGACACCGGGCATCGCCGTGATCGGCACGGGCTCGACGGCACCCTCCCGCACGAAGGCGGGAAGGATGAAGTCGGCGGGATGCAGCCGGGTCTCAGCGACCATGCGCCGCATGACGGGGGTGGTCCGCAGCCGCCGCGGCCGGCTGCCGGGAAAGGATCCGTACGTCGTCATGCACCTACGCTACGCCCGCCCCACCACCTCCTTTACCGACGCACCGTCGGCCAACCTCGT
This sequence comes from Streptomyces sp. NPDC003011, assembly GCF_053591515.1. Taxonomy (NCBI): domain Bacteria; kingdom Bacillati; phylum Actinomycetota; class Actinomycetes; order Kitasatosporales; family Streptomycetaceae; genus Streptomyces; species Streptomyces sp. NPDC003011. Next base: position 18,758 of record NZ_JBSFTY010000106.1, on the reverse strand, counting down.
CGTCAAAACCGCCGGACGGGCCGCAAGTGCCCGGACCGGCACCGCAAGGCGGAGGCACCCAGCGAGCCCACGTACCGGCCGCACCCGCGCACGGCGGGAAGAGGCCGTGTCAGGGGTCCCCTGGACCAGCACCACCAGGGACCGCACCCGCACACGGCGGGAAGGGGACTGCCGGGAGTGTCCGCCCGCAGCGGTTGTCGCGTCAACGCAGGGCACCTCGGCGAGAAACCGATTCCGCGACGTTCCGAGGACGGACACCCCCGACACGGCCCCGACCCCCCACCGAACCGAACGCGCTACGCGCACCCCCAACCACCCGCACAGGCCGCCGCAGGCACCCCACATGCGCCCCCAACCACCCGCACCCCACATGCGCCCCACCCCCCACAGGTCCAAGCTGAAAGAACAAGGACCCGACGGCCTCGCCCGGCCCCCGCCCAGCCCCGACCGCCGCCGTCCCTCCCCGCCGCGCACGCACGCCGCCGCCCCAGGAGGACGCGATGACCGCCACCCACCACAACACGCCCGCCCGGTTCGCCCTCACCGATATCCACGGCCCGGTCCTGCGCCCCGGCGACGACGGCTACGCCGACGAGGTCACCGGCTTCAACCTGGCCGCCCTGCACACCCCGGACGTGGTCGTGGGAGCCACCGGCACCGACGACATCGTGACCGCGATGCGCTGGGCGTCCGCCACCGGCACCCCCGTCACCGTCCAGGCCACCGGCCACGGCGCGAACTTCCCCGTCACCGGCGGCCTGCTGATCACCACGACCCGCATGACCGACGTACGCGTGGACGCGGAGCACCGCACCGCCACGGCCGCCGCCGGCGCGAAGTGGAGCCACGTCCTCGCCGCGGCCGCCCCCCACGGCCTGGCCGCCCTCACCGGCACCTCCACGGACGCGGGCGTCGTCGGCTACACCCTCGGCGGCGGCCTCCCCGTCCTCGGCCGGACCTACGGCTTCGCGGCCGACCTGGTCCGCTCCGTCCAGGTCGTCACCCCGGACGGCACCCTCCGCGACGTCGACGCGGCCCACGAACCCGAACTGTTCTGGGCCCTGCGCGGCGGAAAGGGCAACGTGGGCGTGGTCACGCGGATGACCTTCGGCCTGCTCCCCCTCGCCCGCCTCCTCGGCGGCGGCGTCTACTGCACCGGCGAACACGCCGAGGCCCTTCTCACCACCTGGGCCGCCTGGACGCAGGACGTGCCGAACGAGATGTGCAGCGCCTTCAACCTGCTCCGCCTGCCGCCCATCCCGCAGATCCCCGAACCCCTGCGCGGCGGCTTCTGGGCCCGCGTGGCGGTCGCTTGGACCGGCGACACCGACGAGGGCGAACGTCTCCTGACCCCCATCCGGCAGGCCGCCCCCGTGGCCCTGGACACGGTGGAGGACATGCCCTGCGCGGCCATGGACCGCATCCACCTGGAGCCCCAGGACCCGCTCCCCGCCCGCGAGTCCTGCGCCCTCATCCGCGACCTGACACCGGACGCCGTCCGCGCCCTGCTGGACCAGGCGGGCCCGGACGTCCCCGACTACCCGCTCCTGATGGCCGGGCTCCGCCACATGGGCGGAGCCCTGTCCCGCCCGGCCACGGTCGAGGACGCGATCTGCGCCCGCGACGCCGCGTACCTGCTGGAAACGGTGGGAGTCCTGGCCGCCCCGCCGGCCGCCGAGGCCATAGAACGGGCCACGGCGGCCCTGCACACCGCGATGGCCTCCTACGGGACGGGCCTCACGATGGTCAACATCCACGGCACCCCGGGCGACGAGAAGGACCGCGCCCGCGCCTGGACCCCGGAGGTCTACGCACGCCTCCAGCACGCCAAGTCGACCTACGACCCGGCGAACCTGCTCCGCTACGGCCACACGGTGACCCCGGCAGCCTGACCCAGCCGCCCCGACAGCCGACAGCCGACGCCGACAAACCCCAGCCGACCCGGCACCCGCCGACCACCGAACCCCAGCCGACCCGGCACCCGCCGACCACTCGAACCCCAGCCGCCCGACAACCCGCGGCCGCCCGAGGATCAGGTCGTCGTACGCCTCCGCCGGGCCCCCGGCCGCCGCTCACTCGGCCGGGTCACCGGATCCCCCGCCTCCAGCGCGGCGGCTCTCCGCCGCAGCCCGAAGTCGGCGAGGGCCTCCGCCAGCTTGTGCACGGACGGCTCCGGAGCCATCACGTCCACCCGCAGCCCGTGCTCCTCGGCGGTCTTCGCCGTGGCGGGACCGATACACGCGATGACCGTCACGTTGTGCGGCTTCCCGGCGATACCCACCAGGTTCCGCACCGTGCTCGACGACGTGAACAGCACGGCGTCGAACCCGCCGCCCTTGATCGCCTCCCGGGTCTCGGCCGGCGGCGGCGACGCCCGCACCGTCCGGTAGGCGGTGACGTCGTCGACCTCCCAGCCGAGCTCGATCAGCCCCGCCACCAGCGTCTCGGTGGCGATGTCGGCACGCGGCAGGAACACCCGGTCGATCGGGTCGAACACCGGGTCGTACGGAGGCCAGTCCTCCAGCAGTCCGGCCGCCGACTGCTCCCCGCTCGGCACCAGGTCGGGCTTCACGCCGAAGGCGACCAGCGCCTTCGCGGTCTGCTCGCCCACCGCCGCGACCTTGATGCCGGCGAAGGCCCGCGCGTCGAGCCCGTACTCCTCGAACTTCTCCCGGACGGCCTTCACCGCGTTGACCGACGTGAAGGCGATCCACTCGTACCGGCCGGTGACCAGGCCCTTGACCGCCCGCTCCATCTGCTGGGGCGTCCGCGGCGGCTCGACCGCGATGGTCGGCACCTCGTGCGGCACGGCCCCGTAGGACCGCAGCTGGTCGGAGAGCGAGGCCGCCTGCTCCTTCGTCCGCGGCACGAGCACCTTCCAGCCGAACAGCGGCTTGGACTCGAACCACGACAGCTGCTCACGCTGAGCCGTGGCGGAACGCTCACCGACCACGGCTATCACCGGCCGCCCGCCCTCCGGCGAGGGCAGCACCTTCGCCTGCTTCAGCGTCTGGGCGATGGTCCCCAGCGTCGCGCTCCAGGTCCGCTGCCGGGTCGTCGTACCGGCGACGGTGACCGTCAGCGGCGTGTCCGGCTTGCGCCCGGCGGACACCAGCTCCCCGGCGGCGGCGGCGACGGTCTCCAGGGTCGCCGACACGACGACGGTCCCGTCGGACGCCCCCACCTCCGTCCAGCACCGGTCGGAGGCGGTACGGGCGTCCACGAACCGGACGTCCGCGCCTTCGGCGTCCCGCAGCGGCACACCGGCGTACGCGGGGACGCCCACGGCCGCGGCCACCCCGGGCACGACCTCGAAAGGCACCCCCGCGGCGGCGCACGCCAGCATCTCCTCGGCGGCGTACGCGTCGAGCCCGGGGTCCCCGGACACCGCACGCACGACCCGCCTGCCGCCCCGCGCGGCCTCCATGACAAGATGTGCGGCATCCCGCACGGCGGGGACGCCAGCGGTTGTTGACGTGCCGTCAACGACTGTGAGTTGAGGCGCGCCTGTGGCCGGATTCGGGCCGGATGCAAGATCCATCGAGGCATCCGTGTCCGTGTTCACCACGGCGACACCGGACCTGGCATGCGCACGGACGACGTCGAGCACCTCGTGCCCGGCGACGAGGACGTCCGCGTTCGCCAGCGCCTCGACGGCGCGCAGAGTCAGTAGTCCCGGATCTCCGGGTCCGGCACCCAGGAAGGTGACGTGCCCGTGGTCGGGACCGGCGAAAAGGGCGGTGGGGCTCACAGTGCTCGCTCCCCCATCAGACCGGCCGCGCCCTGGGCAAGCATCTCGGCAGCGAGTTCGCGACCGAGCGCCATTGCCTGGTCGTACGTCTCGGGCACGGGACCGGTGGTGGACAACTGCACCATCCGCGTGCCGTCGGTCGTGCCGACGACGCCGCGCAGGCGCATCTCCTTGACAAACTGCCGGTCGGCCTGGGGACCTCCACGCTCGAGCGGAGCCGAGAGTGGGGGAAGGTCGGCCAGCGCGCCCACAGGGGCGCTGCAGCCGGCCTCCAGGGCGGCGAGCAGTGACCGTTCGGCGGTCACGGCGACCCGGGTGAACGGGTCGTCGAGCTCGCCGAGCGCGGCGATCAGGTCCGCGTTGTCCGCGGCACACTCGATCGCGAGTGCCCCCTGGCCGGGAGCGGGCAGAACCGTGTCGACCGACAGGAAGTCGGTCACCTCGTCGATCCGGCCGATCCGGCTCAGCCCGGCGGCGGCCAGGACGACGGCGTCCAGCTCACCGTCCCGGACGTACCGGATGCGGGTGTCGACGTTCCCGCGGATCGGGACCGTCTCGATGTCCAGCCCGTGGCCGCGTGCGTACGCGTTCAACTGGGCCGTCCGCCGCGGCGAACCCGTACCGATCCGCGCCCCGCGCGGCAGGTCCGTGAACTTCAGCGCGTCCCTGGCGACGATCACGTCCCGCGGGTCCTCGCGGACCGGGACGGCGGCCAGCGCCAGCTCCTCGGGCTGCCCCGTCGGCAGGTCCTTCAGCGAATGAACCGCGAAGTCGATCTCGCCGAGCAGCAGCGCTTCGCGCAGCGCGGTCACGAAGACGCCCGTGCCGCCGATCTGCGCGAGATGCTCTCGGGAGGTGTCCCCGTACGTGGTGATCTCGACGAGCTCCACGGGCCGTCCGGTCACCCGGCTCACGGTGTCCGCCACCTGTCCGGACTGGGCCATGGCGAGCTTGCTCCGCCTGGTCCCGAGCCTCAATGCCTTGCTACTCATGCCGGCCCTCGGTTCTTGCTGTTCTCAGGTTCATCGTCGGCGCGGTCGGCCCGGGACACGGCAGCCACCGTCTCGGGGTCGAGGTCGAACAGGGTCCGCAGCGCGTCCGCGTACCCGGCGCCGCCGGGCTCGGCCGCGAGCTGCTTGACCCGTACGGTCGGCGCGTGCAGCAGCTTGTCGACCACGCGCTTGACGGTCTGTGTGATCTCTCCGCGCTGCTTGTCGTCGAGCCCGGGCAGCCGTCCGTCGAGCCGGGCGATCTCGTTCGCGACGACATCGGCGGCCATGGTGCGCAGGGCGATCACGGTCGGCGTGATGTGCGCGGCCCGCTGCGCCGCCCCGAACGCCGCGACCTCGTCGGCGACGATACGGCGGACCTGGTCGACGTCGGCCGCCATCGGGGCGTCGGCGGAGGCCTCCGCCAGCGACTCGATGTCCACCAGCCGCACGCCGGTCAGCCGGTGCACGGCCGCGTCGATGTCGCGCGGCATGGCGAGGTCGAGCAGGAAGAGTGTGGGCTCGGGCCGCGGGATCTCGGCGACCGGCTCGGGCCTGCGCCGCTCGGGCACCCGGCCGACGGCGGTCACGGCCGCGGCGAGCGCGGCGATGGCGTCCGCCTCCTCGGCCGGGTCGAGCACCGTGACCGCGCCCGCCGGGGCGGAGGTCTGCTGGCGTGTGACGCCGTTGTCCACCCAGGCGGCGTGCTGTTCCAGGTCGGAGGCGGCCATCCCGGCCACGGCCGCCTCGCCGAGCACGGAGAAGCCGGCGGTCGCCTGCACGGCCGGAAGGTCGAGCGGACAGCCCTCCTCGGCGCCGAGGCTGGTGGGCGGCAGCTCGCCGCGCCCGGCGGCCGGGACGGCCGTACGGCCGGAGCCGGAGGCGTCGGGTCCGGCACCCGGTGTGCCCGCCGCGGCGGATCCGTCACCGTCCCCGGCGCGCCGCGCCATCGCCGCCGCGACCGTCTCGGCCGTCAGGACCAGGCCTGTCGCACCGGTGCAGGAGACCGTGACATCGGCACGTGTCAGCTCGACCGGCACCGATTCCATCGGGACCGCGCGGGCCGACACGTCCGTGTCCTCGCCCTCGGTCAGTATCTGGGCCAGGCGCTCGGCGCGGTCCGGGGTCCGGTTGGCGACGACGATCTCGGCGACCCCGGCCCGCGCGAGCGTGGCCGCGGCCAGTGAGGACATCGAGCCGGCACCGATGACCAGCGCCTTCTTGCCGCGGGCCCACTCCCCGACCGCCGCGCCCGACGACAGCTGCTCCAGGCCGAAGCTGACCAGGGACTGTCCGGCGCGGTCGATGCCGGTCTCGGAGTGGGCGCGCTTGCCGACGCGCAGGGCCTGCTGGAACAGGTCGTTCAGCAGCCGCCCTGCGGTGTCCAGCACCTGCGCCTTGGCGAGGGAGTCCTTGATCTGGCCGAGGATCTGCCCCTCGCCGACGACCATCGAGTCGAGCCCGCAGGCCACCGAGAAGAGGTGGTGGACAGCCCGGTCCTCGTAGTGCACGTAGAGATAGGGAGTGAGCTCTTCGAGCCCGACGCCGCTGTGCTGGGCGAGCAGCGTGGACAGCTCGGCGACACCGGCGTGGAACTTGTCCACGTCGGCGTACAGCTCGATGCGGTTGCAGGTGGCGAGCACCGCGGCCTCGGCGGCCGGTTCGGCGGCGACCGTGTCCTGGAGGAGCTTGATCTGGGCGTCGGCGTTCAGCGCGGCCCGCTCCAGCACGCTGACCGGGGCGCTGCGGTGGCTCAGCCCGACGACGAGGAGACTCATGCCGGCATCACGGCGGGGACGTCCCCGTCGGGCCCCTTGTCGGCGGACTTCGTGCGGGCGGCGACGGCCGGCAGGGCACCGTCGGCGGCCGCGGCGGCCTCCTCGCCGGCCTTGCGCTGCTCGTGGAAGGCGAGGATCTGCAGCTCGATGGAGAGGTCGACCTTGCGCACGTCGACGCCGTCCGGCACGGTCAGCACGGTCGGCGCGAAGTTCAGGATGGAGGTGACCCCGGCGGCCACGAGCCGGTCGCAGACCTGCTGGGCCGCACCGGCGGGCGTGGCGATGACGCCGATCGACACGCCGTTGTCCGAGATGATCTTTTCCAGCTCGTCCGTGTGCTGGACGGGGATCCCGGCGACCGGCTTTCCGGCCATCGTGGGATCGGCGTCGATGAGCGCGGCGACCCGGAATCCACGGGAGGCGAACCCGCCGTAGTTGGCCAGGGCGGCGCCGAGATTGCCGATACCGACGATCACTACCGGCCAGTCCTGGGTCAGACCGAGTTCACGGGAGATCTGGTAGACGAGATACTCGACGTCGTACCCCACACCGCGCGTCCCGTAGGAGCCGAGGTAGGAGAAGTCCTTGCGCAGCTTCGCGGAGTTGACCCCCGCGGCGGCCGCGAGCTCCTCGGAGGAGACCGTGGGCACCGAGCGCTCCGACAGTGCGGTCAGCGCGCGGAGGTACAGCGGGAGCCGGGCGACGGTGGCCTCGGGAATCCCTCGGCTACGGGTCGCCGGTCGGTGAGTTCGGCCAGTTGCCACGGTGCTCCTGCGGGTAGAGCGGGGCTGCAGGCGGTCACACGTCCCCGGACCGCCCCGTCGAAAGCAGGCTATGTCTTTGTGAACGCGTGCACAAAGATGGTGTCCGATTTGCCCGGCAAACGTGACCGGGGTCACGCGCCCCCGGCGCACTGACGGGGAACCGGCGCACACGCGCCACCGTTCCTCTTCTCTTGGGGGCAAAACCGCACACTCTCCTCTACGATCGCCGCCCCCGAGACCAGTTCGTCGTCGATCCTAAGCCAAGGCTTTGCGCAGGCGATCCTCGTTCACACGCCAGAAAGTGTGCTGTTCCCCATCCACCAGGACGACGGGGATCTGTTCCCAGTACTGATCGTGCAGCGGGGGATCCTGAGTGATGTCCTTCTGTTCCCAGGGGACACCGAGCTCGGCGCACACCTTCTCGACGACGAGCTGCGCGTCGTCGCAGAGGTGGCAGCCGGGCTTGCGGATGAGCGTCACGAGCCGGTCCTGCGGGGCACGACCCGTCCGGCGGAAGAGGGGACTCATGCCCGCCATTGTCCCGCTTCTTCACCGGCGCGGTCGCGCAGAGTTCACAGCCTCCCAACCTCACCGCTCCGGAACCACCGAACAGACTGGCTATGCTCACGCCATGGCCGCTCTCGGATGGCTCACCCCCCGTAGGCGCTCCGCCACGGCGCGCAGTGTGCTGGCAGGCGAGGCCTCGGCGGAGGCAGCACGCAAGTCCACGCAGGACATCTCCACCGTGGAACCGCAGTTCCCGGTGCACGGCGACGCGCACGCCGCCGCCTTCTTCGACCTCGACAACACCGTGATGCAGGGCGCCGCCCTGTTCCACTTCGGACGGGGCCTGCACAAGCGGAAGTTCTTCGAGACCCGCGACCTGGCCCGGTTCGCCTGGCAGCAGGCGTGGTTCCGGCTGGCCGGCGTCGAGGACCCGGAACACATGCAGGAGGCCCGGGACTCCGCGCTGTCGATCGTCCAGGGCCACCGTGTCTCCGAGCTGATGTCGATCGGCGAGGAGATCTACGACGAGTACATGGCCGAGCGCATCTGGCCGGGCACCCGCGCCCTCGCCCAGGCCCACCTGGACGCCGGCCAGAAGGTGTGGCTGGTCACGGCGGCCCCGGTGGAGATCGCCCAGGTGATCGCCCGCCGCCTCGGCCTGACGGGCGCGCTGGGCACGGTCGCCGAGTCGGTGGACGGCGTCTACACGGGCAAACTGGTGGGCGAGCCGCTGCACGGCCCGGCGAAGGCGGAGGCGGTGCGCGCCCTGGCCGCGGCGGAGGGCCTGGACCTGTCCCGCTGCGCGGCGTACAGCGACTCGCACAACGACATCCCGATGCTCTCCCTGGTCGGCCACCCCTACGCCATCAACCCGGACTCCAAGCTCCGCAAGCACGCCCGCCGGCTGGAGTGGCGCCTGCGGGACTACCGCACGGGCCGCAAGGCGGCGAAGGTCGGCATCCCGGCGGCGGCCGGCGTGGGCGCGGTGGCAGGCGGCACGGCGGCGGCGATCGCCCTGCACAAGCGCCGCCGCTGACAACAGGCGTCACATCAGGTCACGCCCACCGCGACCCGGCCAATCCGCAGGTCGCACCCCCTGACCGCGCTGTCCAGTCCCGTTGGCTGCACACGGCCACAACACGCCCCGCCCAAGACGAAAGACGGACGGTTCCGATCAACAATCGGTCATTGTCCGGTGCTCGATCAGGCGTCAATCGACTACAGAAGCGACGTAATCGGTGATTTGAGCAACTGCGTGTAGCAGTGCCTGCACTAAGCGTTATTCTCCTCAGACGCAATCCGGATCCCCTTCCGTCGCTACGACGGGTGAACGGTTCCGCACTGCTCGTGATGGAAGCTCTGCCTCTGGGAGTCCCGTGTACCCACACGTCGGGGTTGACGCCTCGGGCCTGGCTACGCTCCGCGCAACGGTCCGAGACCTGTTGCGCGGCTTCGTCCCCCCCGCGTACGCCGTCCCTGCCCTCGCCGTTGCCACCACCCCCGTCGGCCCGTGCTACGCGCTCGCCGACGGCAGCGCCGCCGTCGGCAGACGAGGGCGTTCGACCGGTGCCGCCGCCCCCGCCCGCCGACCCGCCGCCGACAGCGACAGCGCCCGCATGATGGACCTGGTGGAACGCGCCCAGGCCGGCGAGGCCGACGCCTTCGGCCGTCTCTACGACCAGTACAGCGACACCGTGTACCGGTACATCTACTACCGAGTGGGAGGCAAGGCGACCGCCGAGGACCTGACCAGCGAGACGTTCCTGCGCGCCCTGCGCCGCATCGGCACCTTCACCTGGCAGGGCCGCGACTTCGGCGCCTGGCTGGTGACGATCGCCCGCAACCTCGTCGCCGACCACTTCAAGTCGAGCCGCTTCCGGCTCGAGGTGACCACCGGCGAGATGCTCGACGCCAACGAGGTCGAGCGTTCCCCCGAGGACTCCGTCCTGGAGTCCCTCTCGAACGCCGCGCTCCTGGACGCCGTACGACGGCTCAACCCCCAGCAGCAGGAGTGCGTGACCCTCCGCTTCCTCCAGGGTCTCTCCGTGGCCGAGACCGCCCGCGTGATGGGCAAGAACGAGGGCGCCATCAAGACCCTCCAGTACCGGGCCGTCCGCACCCTCGCCCGGCTCCTGCCGGACGACGCCCGCTGACAGCGCACGTTCGGTAGCAGCCAACTCGCGGTCGGTGAAAGTCCGTTGCCTTCCCCATCCGATCATCCGCCGTCCGTAACCCAAGTGCCGCGCCACTCGTTGTGCGGGATGCAGGCTCCCTGTGGTCACTCCCTGGCCGACTTCGATCACTCGATCGTGTGCTTGTGGTCAGGGCGTGCAACCCTCAGGACCCCCTGGGGAGTCGAACGTCTTGACGAGAGGAGGTGCCGCCAGTGATCGCGAACGTATCGGCGCACCGGCGGGCGAACGCCTTCGCCCTGGCCTTGGAGGAGCAGTCCGACCGGGGCACGGCGGCCGAGCAGTCCGAGGAACCCCCGCCGTCCCCGGCTGCCGCGGAACAGACCGAGCCGGGCCGTCTGACGGCCCTCGCGGTGAGTCTCGGCGAGCTGCCGAAACCGCAGCTGGACCCTGAGGTCAAGGTCGTCCAGCGGGCCCAGCTCGTGGCCGCCATGGAGGCCATGCTGCTGGAGGGCGCGGCACCGGGAGGCGGGGCGACGGATCTGTCCGTACCCGAGCAGCGCTCCTCCCGGGCGCGGGGCGCCCACCGGGCGAGCCCGCTGGGCAAGCTCCGGCCGCGGTCCCGCCTGACCAAGGGCCTGGCGGCGGGCGGACTCAGCGTCGGCGTCGCCGCGGGCGCCTTCGGCGGCGTGGCCGCCGCCAGCTCGGACGCCCTGCCCGGCGACTCGCTCTACGGCCTGAAGCGGGGCATCGAGGACTTCAAGCTCAGCTACCTGTCCGACGGGGACGACGAACGCGGTGTCGCCTACCTCGACCAGGCCTCCACCCGCCTGAGCGAGGCCCGCCGGCTGATGGAGCGCGGCCGCGGCGGCCACCTCGACCACGAGTCCCTCGGCGAGATCCGCCGCGCCCTGTCCGGCATGCAGCACGACGCGTCGGAGGGCCACCGTCTGCTGACGGCGGCCTACCAGCGCGACCCCGAGTCCCTGGGTCCCATCCAGGCACTGGACGCCTTCTCGCGCTCGCACCGCGACGCCTGGGGCGCGCTGCGCGACAGGCTGCCCGTGCAGCTCGGTGACGTCAGTCAGCAGGTGTCGTCGGTCTTCGACGCCATAGACGAAGAGGTCGCCCCGCTGCAGTCCCTCCTGCCGCAGCCCCCGGCCCAGGGCGACGGCGGCGACGGGCGGCGCCGGGAATCCGGACCGGCGTCCTCCGACACGTCGACCGGTTCCGGCCGTTCCACGGCGCCCAGCACCGGCGGCGGCCGGCCGTCCGACAGCAGCGGCACCGGCAGCAAGGGCCAGGGCCCCAGCACGTCAGCCGGCCCCGGCAGCGAGGACGACGGCCTGCTCGGCGGCAACACCGGCGGCCTGCTCGACCCGCCGAAGGACACCGACAGCACCGCCCCGTCCACCAGCATCCCGCCCACCACCGAACCGGACGTCACCGTCCCGCCGCTGCTCCCGGGCCTCCTGCCCGGCCTGGCCATCGAGGGCGAGGACACCCAGTAGCAGGCCCTCCCCACGACGACGGGGGCGCCCCTCTCAGGAGGGGCGCCCCCGTCGTCGTGCCACCAGCCGGCCGTGCCTCGGGCTAGAAGAACACCGACCGGCGCTGCACCAGCAGTTTGTACAGGGTGTGCTGGATCTGTTCGCGGACCTGGTCGGTCAGGTTGAACATCAGCATCGGATCCTCGGCGGCCTCCGGCGGATAGCCGTCCGTCGGGATCGGCTCGCCGAACTGGATGGTCCACTTGGTCGGCAGCGGGATCGCGCCGAGCGGGCCGAGCCACGGAAAGGTCGGCGTGAGCGGGAAGTACGGGAAGCCCAGCACCCGGGCCAGGGTCTTGGCGTTGCCGATCATCGGGTAGATCTCCTCGGCCCCGACGATCGAGCAGGGGATGATCGGCGCCCCCTGCCGCAGCGCCGTGGACACGAACCCGCCCCGGCCGAAGCGCTGGAGTTTGTAGCGCTCGCTGAAGGGCTTGCCGATGCCCTTGAAGCCCTCCGGCATCACCCCCACCAGTTCGCCCTGGGCCAGCAGCCGCTCGGCGTCCTCGGCACAGGCCAGCGTGTGCCCCAGCTTGCGGGCCAGTTCGTTGACCACCGGCAGCATGAAGACCAGGTCCGCGGCCAGCAGGCGCAGATGGCGGCCCTCGGGATGGTGGTCGTGGACGGCGACCTGCATCATCAGCCCGTCCAACGGCAGCGTGCCCGAGTGGTTCGCCACGATCAGCGCGCCGCCCTCCGCCGGGATGTTCTCGACGCCCTTCACCTCGACCCGGAAGTACTTCTCGTACACCGGGCGCAGCAGGGACATCAGGACCTGGTCGGTCAGCTCCTCGTCGTAGCCGAAGTCGTCCACCTCGTAGTCCCCGGTGAGGCGGCGGCGCAGAAAGGCGAGGCCGCCCGCGACACGCCGCTCCAGGCCGCCGGGCCCGCTGTCGTCCTGCGGTTCCTGGGGCAGCTGTTCCTCACGGGTCACAGGAACATCATCCTGCGTCGACGGCCTGCCGGGCAGGGGCTGGACCTCACGGACCAGCGAGGATTCCGTGCCCTTGCGCCGGTTCCCCGCACTCCGGCGCCGCGGCGGCCGCTGCACGGCGTTGCTCCCGCGGGACCGATCGTCGTCGAACGGAATGACCTTGGCGTCCGCCATCGTTGATGCGCTCCTCAGTTGGCGCTCTGCGTCGGGGGGTGGCCGCCGCCCGCGAGGGGCGCGGCGATCCGGTCGACGGCCGCGGCCACGGCCCCGGGCGGCAGGAGCCCGGGCCCGCGGCTGCGCGCGAAGTCCGCGAAGGTCTCCGCCGTCGTGTACTTCGGCTGGAACCCGAGCGTCTCCCGCATCTGGGTCGTCGACACGACCCGGCCATGGGTCAGCAGCCGGATCTGCTCGGGCGAGAAGTCCGTCATGCCCAGCGTACGCACCAGCGAGCCCGCCCAGGTGACGGCAGGCAGCAGCAGCGGCACGGTGGGCCGGCCGAGCCTGCGGGAGCACTGCGACAGCAGCAGGACCCCGTCGCCGGCGATGTTGAAGGTGCCGCTGTTCAGCGTGGACCGCGCCGGCTCGTGCGAGGCGATCCGCAGCACCTCGATGACGTCGTCCTCGTGCACGAACTGCAGTCGCGGGTCGTAGCCCAGCACGGTCGGCAGGACGGGCAGCGAGAAGTACGCGGCGAGCGGGGTCTCCGCGGTCGGACCGAGGATGTTGGCGAACCTCAGCACGCACACGGCGACATCGGGCCGCCGCCGGGCGAACCCGCGCACATAGCCCTCGACCTCCACGGTGTCCTTGGCGAACCCGCCGCTGGGCAGCGACTTGGGCGGCATGGTCTCGGTGAACACGGCGGGATCCCGGGGCGCGGACCCGTACACGTTCGTACTGGACTTCACCACGAGCCGCTTGACCGTCGGCGACTTCTGGCAGGCGCCCAGCAGCTGCATGGTGCCGATGACGTTGGTCTCCTTGACCGAGGTCCGGCTGCCGCTGCCGAGCGCGGTCGCGGTCACGTCCAAATGGACGACCGTGTCGGCGGCCGTCTGCGCGAGCACCCGCGCGATGGTGGGCTGCCGCAGATCGGCCTGGATGAAGTCGGCACCGCCGAGATGGTGCTCGGGCGGAACCGCGTCCACGGCGATGACCCGCTCCACCTCCGGGTCACGCTGGATCCGCCGGACGAACCGGCCCCCCAGTTGACGGGCCACTCCGGTCACGAGCACGACCTTGCCCAAGATCAGCGCCTTCCTTCCAGCCCATCCGGCACTCGCAGCCTGCCGTGTTCCCCGTGTACGGCCAACTTAGCGGTTCGGTGTTGCGCTGTGATGACCGCCCAATGCGTGAAGTGACGGCATCCACAGAATGACGAACAGACCAAGCCATGTGGATGACGTGCGTACGCACACCACGTACGGCTCGGGTCCCCGGATACGCGTGTGGCCCCCCACCGATGACGGTGGGGGGCCACAGACACGCCACTTGGGCGGCGCCGCACAATCCTTGCCGCTACGTACTACTTCTTGTTGCGGCGCTGAACGCGCGTGCGCTTGAGCAGCTTGCGGTGCTTCTTCTTGGCCATCCGCTTGCGCCGCTTCTTGATAACAGAGCCCACGACTACCCTCGCTCACTTCTCATCACTCGGTGTTTGGGCGCCATGGGCCCACACGACCTACGAGGGGCTAGCCTACCCGTCCGAGCGCTGAGGTCGTAATCGAGGTGCCGGGGCGATCCTTGACCTGCCCTGAGGATCCCCCCGGACCATCGCCGTCAGGCGGTTTCCACCCCCACATAGCTCTCGCGGAGGTACTCGTGAACCGCATTCTCCGGGACGCGGAAGGACCGCCCCACCCGGATCGCGGGCAGATGACCGCTGTGCACCAAGCGGTACACGGTCATCTTCGACACTCGCATCACCGAGGCGACTTCCGCCACGGTAAGGAACTGAACCTCGCTCAGAGGCCTCTGCTCAGCAGCCATGACACACCTGAACCTTCCGCACTCGACGGTCACCGGCTTCCCCTTCCGGTGACTCTTCGTCGCTGCGTGCTCACTCCCCAATGTAGGGGCGGGTGATGCAAGTGGGGAAGAGGTGCACCCATCGGCGGCCTACTGTGACAGACACGCTCGATTGAGTACGTAGCGGGTAAGCGGCCGGTAGTAAGCGGACCGCACAGCGTCATCAAGTGGAACGACGACGGACACGACCCCCTCGGCCTGTCCCACGAACAGCGCGGGGTCGTCGGTGTCCGCCAGCCCGATGGCCTCGAACCCCAGCTGACCTGCTCCGCAGACCCACCCGTGATCTCCGACGACGAGCTCGGGAAGCGGCCCGCCGGCCTCGGCGGCGGCCTCCAGCACGGTACGAACCGGGAGGGGTGAATGCGTGTGTGCGCCGGTCGCACCACCGGAGCTCAGCGCGTCGGGTTCCCGCACCAACGCGACTCCTCGTACGTAGTCAAGGTTGTACGTGCGTAGACCGAACCGGGTCGTTATGTCGACACAGCGATCCTGCGCCGGGGTGAGGACAGTACATCCCGCCGCCGACATCGCGTCCGCCAAAGCGGCGTAGAACCCGAGCAGTCGGTGGGGATGGCCGGTGCCGAACAGCACGGGCGCGCCGCGTTCGGCCGCGGCGGCGAGCCGCTCCGCGAAGGCGTCCAGGGCGAGCAGGGTCAGTTCCGGATCAATCACATCACGACCAGATCTATGCCCCGGGTCGGCCGAAACGCCACACTTCTCCGACATCAAATCGATCACATCCCGCTCCCCCCAAGTCATTTCAGGATCAATCCCGATCAGAACCCGAGGATCACGAGCCGCGAACAGCCGATAGCTCCGAAGGCTCTCCTCCCGCGAGGTAGCCACACTGCCGGCCAGCCCGGCAGCGAGAAGATGAGCGCGCAACGCGCCGGAGCTCCACACGCAAGCGATGCTGACGGACGGAACCGACCGGCACCCTGCGAACACGAAAACACCGCACAGTTGGCGTAACAACGCCTACGCACCCCCACTGACACGAGCCACGCCCGGCACGTCAGCCTGGGGGACTCACCCGCTCCCCTTCACCCCGCCTCACGCCACGCCACGCCTAGGCCAACAACCCCCGCAACGGAAACACCGCCCTACGCGCCGCCACCACCGCCTGATCCAACCGATCCGCAGGGTCGTACCCCGCCTCCCACCCCGGCCACGACACCGGCCACCGCCCATCCGTCATCCGCCCGGGCCCCAGCTGCCGGGTCCGAGCGAACACCTCCTGCCGCCACCCCTCCGGAATCACCGCCTCCGGCTCCACCGGCCGCCCCGCCGCAATCCCCACCAGATGCGTCCAGGACCGCGGCACGACATCCACCACCGCGTATCCACCGCCGCCGAGCGCGACCCACCGCCCGTCGGCGTACTCGTGCGCCAGGTCATGGCAGGCGACCTGCACCGCCCGCTGCGCGTCCAACGACACAGCCAGATGCGCCAGCGGATCCTCGAAATGCGTATCGGCGCCATGCTGAGTCACCAGCACCTGAGGCCGGAAATCGGCGATCACCTCCGGCACCACCGCGTGGAACGCCCGCAACCATCCCGCGTCCCCCGTCCCCGCCGGCAACGCGATGTTCACCGCCGACCCCTCCGCGCACTCCGCCCCGGTCTCCTCCGGCCACCCCGTCTGCGGAAACAACGTACGAGGGTGCTCATGCAGCGAGACCGTCAGAACCCGCGGATCCTCCCAGAACGCCGCCTGCACCCCGTCCCCGTGATGCACGTCGACGTCCACATAAGCGACCCGCTCGGCCCCCAGCTCCAGCAACCGGGCGATGGCGAGCGACGCGTCGTTGTAGATACAGAACCCCGACGCACCCCCGGGCATCGCATGATGCAGCCCGCCCGCGAAGTTCACCGCGTGCAGCGCGTCCCCCCGCCACACGGCCTCCGCGGCCCCCACCGACTGCCCGGCGATCAGCGCGGACGCCTCGTGCATCCCGGCGAAGGCGGGATCGTCCACGGTCCCCAGCCCGTACGCCCCGTCCGCCGCCCCAGGATCCACGGAAGCCGCCTTCACGGCCTCGACGTAGTCCTGCCGGTGCACCAGCCGCAACGTCGACTCCCCGGCCGGCTTCGCCGCGACCACCTCCACCTCCCGGTCGAGCCCGAAGGCCTGGACGAGCCTCCAGGTCAGGGCGAGCCGAACCGGATCCATCGGATGGTCCGGACCGAAGTCATAGCCCGTTACTGCCTCGTCCCACATCAGCTGTGCGCGGCCGCTCATGCCCGCCACCGTATCGGTCCGGTTGAGCGGCGAACGACCGGGCGTACACGAGCGTCACCAGCACCAACACCATCGGCACGAGCATGGCCCCCCGGTAACTCCAGGCGTCCCCCAACGCCCCCACCAACGGCGAACCGACCAGAAACCCCACGTAGTTGAAGACGTTGAGCCGCGCGACGGCCGCGTCGGACGCCCCCGGGAACAGCCGCCCCGCAGCGGCGAAGGTCTGCGGCACCAGCACGCACAACCCCAGCCCCAGCAACGTGAACCCGAGCATCCCCACCCACGCACCGGGCGCCACCGCCACCACCGCGAACCCCGCCGCCGCCACCACCGCCCCGCCCCGGACGACCGCCACGGCCCCGAACCGCCGCACCCCGAAGTCCCCGAGCCCCCGACCCACCAGCGTGGTCACCATGTACACGTTGTACGGCACGGTCGCCAGCTGCTCCGAGCCCTCCAGCACGTCCTGCACGTACTTGGCACTCCAGTTGGAGACGGTCGAATCCCCGATGTACGCGAAACACATCACCAGACACAGCGGCAACAGCAGCTTGAAGGCAACCCCCGTACCCTCCGCCTGCGCCCCGTCCTCCACCACCACCCCGTCGGCATCCGCGTCGACGTACCACCGACTCCCCACCAGCGCGGCCGGCAACAACACCAGCACCACCGGCAGATACGACACCCACAACGCCAGATGCCAGTGCGCCCCCGCCCAGGCGAGCGAGGCCCCCAGGATCCCGCCCAGGCTGTAGACGGCATGGAAACTCAGCATGATGCTGCGCCCGTACGACCGCTGCAGACTCACCCCGAGCATGTTCATCGAGGCGTCCAGAGCACCCACGGCCAGCCCGAACGCGGCGAGCGCGACCGCCAGCTCGACCATCCGCTCCCCCACGCCGACCCCGAGCAGCGCCAGGAGCACGACGGGCTGGGACCACCGCAGCACCCGGCTGGGCGGTATCCGTTTCACCAAGTGCCCGGTCGTGACACTCCCGACGCCGGCGAGGACGGGTACAGCGGCCAGGAACGCGGGCAGCAGCGCGTCGGAGACGCCGTACCGGTCCTGGATCGCCGGAATCCGCGTCACCAGCAGAGCAAAGGCCACGCCCTGCGCGAAGAAGCTGAACGCCAGCGAGGCCCTGCCGCGCCGCAGCACATCAGTCATGGCGGCGAGCGTAGGGCCCCGGCGTACTCGTGGGTAGATCAGCCAAAGATGAATCCCCTTCAGCTTTGCGTTCTATCGGGTCAAACCCGCCCACCACGACTCGACCCCAGCAGGTCAGCCAGCTCCCCCATGTCGGAGAAGAGCCGAGTAGCTCCCACCAGCCGACCGGCCGGCGTCATGGCGGTGAACCCGTACACGTCCATCCCGGCCGCGACAGCCGCCCGCACCCCCAGCGGACTGTCCTCGACCACCACACACCGCGCAGGCTCCACGCCCATCCGCTCGGCCGCGTACAGGAACAGATCCGGCGCCGGCTTCCCCCGCCCCACATCCTGCGAGCTGAAGACGCGCCCCTCGTCGAACCACCGGTCCAGCCCGGTCTTCCGATGCCCCACCCGAATCCGCTCATGGGTCCCGGAGGACGCCACACAGTACGGCACCTCGTCCGCGGCCAGCTTCTCCAGCACCTCGACGGCCCCCGCCACCGGCTCCAACTCCCGCTCGAACGCGGCGAACACCCTCCCATGGAAGACATCATCGAAGTCCTCCGGCAACCGCTGCCCGGTCCGCGCCTCCACCAGATCGTGTACGCGGTGCAGGGCAGCCCCCATGTAGTCGCGCAGGGAGTCCTCGTACGAGGTCGGATGCCCGAGCTCGGTCAGATACTCCGCCAGCAGCTTGTTGGAGAGGGGCTCGCTGTCGACAAGAACACCGTCATTGTCGAAGATGACAAGGTCATAGCGCATACCCAGACCCTAGACGACCCCAAAACGCAGAAAACCCCCGTGCCGAAAGGCACGGGGGTTTTCTCAACAATTGTTCGGCGGCGTCCTACTCTCCCACAGGGTCCCCCCTGCAGTACCATCGGCGCTGTAAGGCTTAGCTTCCGGGTTCGGAATGTAACCGGGC
>NZ_JBSFTY010000105.1:0-29219 GCF_053591515.1 Streptomyces sp. NPDC003011 | reverse complement strand
ATCCACACCGAACCGGAAGGCCCTCACCTGTTTCAAGATCCCTCAGCCGAGACCTGGCTCACCCGTCCACAACCTCCCCGGACAGAACACCTAGGGCCCCGTACGACTCCAGTCTGATGTCAAGACAGCTCTGCGGAGTGACGACCGGCGTGGTCCTCGTCACTACGGTCTAAGACGTGACTGTGATCGCGACCGAAAAGCTGAGCAAGCGGTTCCCCCGGGTGACCGCGCTTGACCGGCTCTCCGTGGACGTCGGGCCCGGTGTGACCGGACTCGTCGGAGCCAACGGAGCCGGCAAGTCCACTCTGATCAAGATTCTGCTGGGGCTGTCCCCCGCCACCGAGGGCCGCGCCGAAGTGCTCGGCCTCGATGTCGCCACCAAGGGCGCCGCCATCCGCGAGCGGGTCGGCTACATGCCGGAGCACGACTGCCTGCCGCCCGACGTGTCGGCCACCGAGTTCGTCGTCCACATGGCGCGCATGTCCGGCCTGCCGCCCGCCGCCGCCCGCGAGCGCACCGCGGACACCCTGCGCCACGTCGGGCTGTACGAGGAGCGTTACCGCCCCATCGGCGGCTACTCCACCGGCATGAAGCAGCGGGTGAAGCTGGCGCAGGCGCTCGTCCACGACCCGCAGCTGGTCTTGCTGGACGAGCCGACCAACGGCCTCGACCCGGTCGGCCGTGACGAGATGCTCGGCCTGATCCGCCGCATCCACACCGACTTCGGGATCTCCGTCCTGGTCACTTCCCACCTGCTGGGCGAGCTGGAGCGCACCTGCGACCACGTGGTCGTCGTCGACGGCGGCAGGCTCCTGCGCTCCAGCTCCACCACCGACTTCACCCAGACCACGACGACCCTCGCGATCGAGGTCACCGACACCGACGCGCACCCGGACGGCACCCGCGCGGTGCGCGAGGCGCTCCACGCGCGCGGGATGGAGGTCGTCGACAGCGGCGGCGGCCTGCCGGGCGCCGGGCACGTGCTGCTGCTCACCGCGCAGGGCGAGCAGACGTACGACCTGGTGCGTGACGTGGTCGCCGACCTCGGCCTCGGCCTGGTGCGCATGGAGCAGCGCCGGCACCACATCTCCGAGGTCTTCACCGACAGCGACGAACAGCGCGACGCAGAGCGGAAGGAGGCGGTCGGCCATGGCGGTTGAGCAGCCCACACGGACACCGGTCACCCCCTCGGGTGACCAGACCCGCATCCACAACATCGGCTACCGCAGCTACGACGGCCCGCGCCTGGGCCGCGCCTACGCCCGCCGCTCCCTCTACTCGCAGTCCCTGCGCGGCGCCTACGGCCTCGGCCGCTCGGTCAAGTCCAAGGTGCTGCCGATGCTGCTCTTCGTGGTGATGTGCGTACCCGCCGCCATCATGGTGGCCGTCGCCGTCGCCACCAAGGCGAAGGACCTGCCCGTCGACTACACCCGCTACGCGATCATCATGCAGGCCGTCATCAGCCTGTACGTCGCCTCGCAGGCACCCCAGTCCGTCTCCCGCGACCTGCGCTTCAAGACCGTACCGCTGTACTTCTCGCGGCCCATCGAGACCGCGGACTACGTGCGGGCGAAGTTCGCGGCGCTGGCCTCGGCGCTGTTCATGCTCACCGCCGCCCCGCTGCTGGTGCTCTACGCGGGCGCCCTGCTGGCGAAGCTCGACTTCGCCGACCAGAGCAAGGGGTTCGCCCAGGGACTGGTCTCCGTGGCACTGCTCTCGCTGCTCTTCGCCGGCCTCGGCCTGGTCATCGCGGCGCTCACCCCGCGCCGCGGCTTCGGCATCGCCGCCGTGATCGCCGTGCTGACCATCTCCTACGGCGCCGTCTCCACCCTCCAGGCCATCGCCGAAGCACAGGGCAGCACCGGGTCCATCGCCTGGATCGGTCTGTTCTCGCCCATCACGCTCATCGACGGGGTGCAGTCCGCGTTCCTGGGCGCGAGTTCGGCGTTCCCCGGAGCGGTCGGCCCGACGAACGGGGAGGGCGTGGTCTACGTCCTCGTCACCCTCGGCCTGATCGCCGCCTGCTACGGCCTCCTGATGCGCCGCTACCGAAAGGTCGGACTGTGACCACGCTCAACATCGACCACGTCTCGCGCTGGTTCGGCAACGTGGTCGCCGTCAACGACATCACCATGACCATCGGTCCCGGCGTCACCGGCCTGCTGGGCCCCAACGGCGCCGGAAAGTCCACCCTCATCAACATGATGGGCGGCTTCCTCGCCCCCTCCACCGGCACCGTCACCCTCGACGGGGAGCAGGTGTGGCGCAACGAGCAGATCTACAAGAAGATCGGCATCGTGCCCGAGCGGGAGGCGATGTACGACTTCCTCACCGGACGCGAGTTCGTCGTCGCCAACGCCGAGTTGCACGGCCTGGGCGCCAAGGCCGCGCAGCGGGCGCTGGCCACGGTCGAGATGGAGTACGCGCAGGACCGCAAGATCTCCACCTACTCCAAGGGCATGCGGCAGCGCGTGAAGATGGCGAGCGCGCTCGTCCACGACCCGTCGCTGCTGCTGCTGGACGAGCCCTTCAACGGCATGGACCCGCGCCAGCGCATGCAGCTCATGGACCTGCTGAGGCGCATGGGCGACGAGGGCCGCACGGTGCTGTTCTCGTCGCACATCCTCGAAGAGGTCGAGCAACTCGCCTGGCACATCGAGGTCGTGGTGGCCGGCCGGCACGCGGCCAGCGGTGACTTCCGCAAGATCCGCCGCCTGATGACCGACCGCCCGCACCGCTACCTGGTGCGCTCCAGCGACGACCGCGCCCTCGCGGCCGCGCTGATCGCCGACGCGTCGACGTCCGGCATCGAAGTCGACCTCGCGGAGGGCGCCTTGCGCATCCAGGCCGTCGACTTCGGCCGCTTCACGGTCCTGCTGCCGAGGGTCGCCAGGGACCACGGCATCCGGCTGCTCACGGTCTCGCCGTCCGACGAGTCCCTCGAGTCCGTCTTCTCGTATCTCGTCGCGGCGTAGGAGGCCACAAGATGTACGACCCCACAGTCGCCCGACTCACCTACCGGGCCCTGCTCGGCCGGCGCCGGGCCCTCATCCTCGGCGCGCTGCCGCTGTTGCTGATCGCGATCTCGGTCGTGGTGCGGGCCCTCGCCGGCGCCGACGACCAGACGGCGTCCGACCTGCTGGGCGGATTCGCGCTCGCCACCATGGTGCCGATCATCGGCGTTATCGCGGGCACGGGCGCGATCGGCCCGGAGATCGACGACGGCTCCGTGGTCTACCTGCTGTCCAAGCCCATCAAACGGCCGACGATCATCTTCACCAAGCTGATCGTCGCGGTCGCCGTGACGATGGTGTTCTCGGCGGTGCCGACACTGATCGCGGGCTTCATCCTGAACGGCAACGGCCAGCAGATCGCCGTCGCCTACACGGTGGCCGCCCTGGTCGCCTCCATCGCCTACGCGGCACTCTTCCTGCTGCTCGGCACGGTGTCCCGGCACGCGGTGGTGTTCGGACTCGTCTACGCGCTGGTCTGGGAGGCCCTGTTCGGCTCCCTGGTGGCCGGGGCGCGCACGCTCAGCGTCCAGCAGTGGTCGCTGGCCGTGGCCCACAAGGTCGCCGGCGGGGACCTGGTGACCTCGGACGTCGGACTGGTGACGGCCACGGTCCTGCTGGTCACCGTCACCGTCCTCGCCACCTGGTACGCGGGACAGAAGCTGCGGTCGCTGACGCTCGCGGGCGAGGAGTAGACGGCCCGCTTATTGACAGGGGCTTCACCTCTGCGCGGGCACACTGGACGAACGCGGGCGCACGGCTGGGAGGACGGGGATGGCGGACGAGGCGTCACACGGCGCGTCACACGACGAGGGGCGCGGACGGTCCGGGGACGAGTCCTGGGACGACCTCGTCCTGGACGAGGACTTCATACGGTCCGCCGGGACCGCCGAGCCGTCCGCGCGCGCCCGGATGCTCGCCGAGCGCTGGCGCGAGGAGAAGCCCGAACCGCAGCCGTGGCGTTCCGACGAGCCGCCCGCGGGATGGTTCTTCAGCAAGCGCCGGCGCAGGTGGCGGCGGGGGTGAAGAGGACCGGGGCCGCCGGTTAATCAGTGGCGGCGAACTCGGCGCACCGGCACAGTGGTGGAGTCCAGGACGCCGGAGCGAACCGGCGCCACGCACTGGGGAGGAGTTCGACGATGTCCATGCACGACAGTCCGTCGAGCTCCCCGCAGGGCAGCCCGCGGCGGACTCCGGAGTAGCCACCCCTCCGTCGAGTCCGCCCCGCACGGGAGCTGCCCGGGGCGACCGCTTCGAGCACGCCGGCGCACCGCGCCCGCGTGAGGTCGCCCACCCGGAGGATTGGCCGAGTGGCAAGGCACCGGCTCGCACTGTGTTTCCGTGCGGGCGAGCCGTGGTCGGGGGGCAACCCCGCGCACGTTCGATCCGTGCATCCTCCGCAGGACCGAGGTGTCCCCGCCCGCGCGGCGAACACCGACGCTCAGCCCAGCAACCGCTCCAGCACCACCGCGATGCCGTCCTCCTCGTTGGAGGACGTCACCTCGTGGGCCACCGCCTTCAGCTCCTCGTGGGCGTTGGCCATGGCCACGCCGTAGGAGGCCCAGGCGAACATCGGGATGTCGTTGGGCATGTCGCCGAAGGCGATGGTGTCGGCGGCCTTCATCCCGAGCCGGCGGGCCGCCAGAGACAGGCCCGTGGCCTTCGACAACCCCAGCGGCAGCAGCTCGACGATGCCCTCGCCGGCCATCGCGACGGTGACGAAGCCGCCCGCCGCCTGGCGGGACGCCTCGGCCAGCTCGTCGTCCGTCAGCGTCGGATGCTGTATGTAGATCTTGTTCAGCGGGGCGGTCCAGAGGTCGGACGCGTCCGTGAAGGGCGTCGCGGGGAGCTTGCCGGTGACCGCGTAACCGGGGCCGACCAGCACTTCGCCGTCCAGACCGTCCCGGCTCGCCGCGAGGTACAGCGGGCCGACCTCCGCCTCGATCTTGGCCAGCGCCACCCCGGCCAGCTGCCGGTCCAGGGTCACCGACGTCAGCAGCCGGTGCTCCCCGGCGTGGTACACCTGCGCGCCCTGACCGCAGACCGCGAGGCCGTCGTAGCCGAGGTCGTCGAGGATGTGCCGGGTCCACGGGACCGCGCGGCCCGTGACGACGATGTGGGCGGCGCCCGCCGCGGTGGCCGCGGCGAGCGCCTCACGGGTGCGTCGCGAGACCGACTCGTCGGAGCGCAGGAGCGTTCCGTCCAGGTCGGTCGCGACCAGACGGTAGGGAAAGCCCTCAGCGGCGGACGTACTCACTTGGCGACCGGCTCCAGGACCTCACGGCCGCCCAGGTACGGACGCAGCACCTCGGGCACGCGCACGGAGCCGTCGGCCTGCTGGTGGTTCTCCAGGATCGCCACGATCGTGCGCGGTACGGCGCACAGCGTGCCGTTCAGCGTCGCCAGCGGCTTGACCTGCTTGCCGTCCCGGAAGCGGATCGACAGGCGGCGGGACTGGTACTCGGTGCAGTCCGAGGTCGAGGTCAGCTCGCGGTACTTGCCCTGGGTCGGGATCCACGCCTCGCAGTCGAACTTGCGGGCGGCCGAGGAGCCGAGATCGCCCGAGGCGACGTCGATGACCCGGAACGGCAGCTCCAGCGACGTCAGCCACTGCTTCTCCCACTCCAGCAGGCGCTGGTGCTCGGCCTGCGAGTCCGCCGGGTCGACGTAGGAGAACATCTCGACCTTGTCGAACTGGTGCACGCGGAAGATGCCGCGGGTGTCCTTGCCGTGCGAGCCGGCCTCACGGCGGAAGCAGGGCGAGAAGCCCGCGTACCGCAGCGGGAGCCGGTCGGCGTCGATGATCTCGTCCATGTGGTACGCCGCGAGCGCGACCTCGGACGTGCCGACCAGGTAGAGGTCGTCCTTGTCGAGGTGGTAGACGTCCTGGGCGGCCTGGCCGAGGAAGCCGGTGCCGGCCATCGACTGCGGGCGGACCAGCGCGGGCGTCAGCATCGGCGTGAAGCCGGCGGCCGTGGCCTGGGCGACGGCCGCGTTGACGAGCGCGAGTTCGAGGAGCGCGCCGACACCGGTCAGGAAGTAGAAGCGCGAACCCGAGACCTTGGCGCCGCGCTCGACGTCGATCGCGCCGAGGGTCGTGCCGAGCTCCAGGTGGTCCTTGGGCTCGAAGCCCTCGGCGCCGAAGTCGCGGATCGTGCCGTGCGTCTCCAGCGTGACGAAGTCCTCCTCGCCGCCCACGGGCACCTCGGGGTGCACGAGGTTGCTGAGCCGCAGGGCGAGCTCCTGGGTCTCGGCGTCGGCCGCGTCGCGCTCGGCGTCGGCGGCCTTGACGTCGGCGGCGAGCTGGCCCGCCTTCTTCAGCAGGTCGGCCTTCTCGTCCCCGGAGGCCTTGGGGATGAGCTTGCCGAGCGCCTTCTGCTCGGCACGCAGCTCGTCGAAGCGGACGCCGGACGACCTGCGCCGCTCGTCGGCAGACAGGAGGGAGTCGACGAGCGCGACGTCCTCTCCACGGGCGCGCTGGGACGCGCGCACACGGTCGGGGTCCTCACGGAGCAGGCGAAGGTCAATCACGCGCTCAAGGCTACCGGTGCGGGGTGACGGCCCACGACTCACTATTCCCCGGACACGAAGAATCGCGGCTTACACACCGTTATGAGGTAATTGCTCCATGTGTCAATAAAAGGTGCGTAGATCCCCGGGGTGGGGTAGGCGGCGGGCGGCTGGTTGACTCGATTCCCTTGCGATCAGCGGGACTTGGGGCCTGCTCCGTCCACAGGGGTCCACAGTTCCGAAAAGTTATCCACAGGCTGTGCGAAAGATCTGTGGATGCCGGAAGTGATCATTCCGAACCAGGCCTGCCAGACGAAGAATTCCTGTGTCAGGCCAGCTTGCCACCCACTTTCGGGTGGATATGGGTCGCTCCAAAGGATTGATCGAAGGAAACAGGTGGACGAAGAGTGACCTGCGCGTCTGTGGACGAACCGGGTGCCCGTAGGGCGATTTGTCGACTGGACAGCGCTCCGTTGTCGACTTGTCCCCAGGTCGAGAAGCCCGCCTGTGGATAACTCCTGTGGACAACTAAAATATGCAGGTAGGAGCAGTCGGGAACGTGCTAGAAACGCCCGTCCTGGCAGCGCGCCACCCAGTCCGCCGCCGCGACGAACTCCTGGTCCGAGGTCCCCTTCAGCAGCGGGCGCACGCCCTCCGTCCCCACGTCGGCCCGCGGGTACGAGCCGAGGAACCGCACCTGGAGGCAGATCCGCTTGAGGCCCATCAGCGCCTCGGCGACCCGGCGGTCGGAGATGTGGCCCTCGGCGTCGATGCAGAAGCAGTAGTTGCCGATGCCCGCGCCGGTGGGCCGGGACTGCAGCAGCATCAGGTTGATGCCACGGGTCGCGAACTCGCCCAGCAGGTCGCGCAGACCGCCGGGGTGGTCGTCACGCTGCCACAGCACGACGGACGTCTTGTCGGCGCCGGTCGGCGCGGCGGGCCGGGCGGGGCGGCCGACGAGCACGAACCGCGTCTGGGCGTTCTCCGCGTCGTGGATCTGGGTCTCCAGCGCCGTGAGGCCGTACCGGGCGGCCGCGAACTCGCCCGCGAAGGCGGCGTCGTACTGGCCCTCCTGGACCAGGCGGGCGGCGTCCGCGTTCGAGGCGGCCGACTCCCAGTGGGCGTCCGGCAGGTTCTTCTTCAGCCAGTTGCGCACCTGCGGCTGGGCGGCCGGATGCGCGGAGACCGTCTTGATGTCCGACAGCTGGGTGCCCGGCCGCACGAGCAGCGCGAAGGTGATCGACAGCAGCACCTCGCGGTAGATCATCAGCGGCTCGCCCGCGACCAGCTCGTCGAGCGTCGTCGTGATCCCGCCCTCGACGGAGTTCTCGATCGGCACGAACGCGGCCTCGGTCTCGCCGACGCGGACCGCGTCGAGCGCCGACTGCACCGACACGAACGGAATCAGCTCCCGCGTCGCCGCCTCCGGAAGCGTTCGCAGGGCGACTTCGGTGAACGTGCCCTCAGGACCGAGATACCCATAGCTCGCTGGCATGACCTCACCCTAATGGGCCTTGCCGAACCCGGCGTAACCTTCCTGCCCCGTCCCTCCCAGGGGTGAGCCCTGGCGGTGAGCCCCACGGGTGAGTCCTCCCAGGGGGTGAGTCCTCCCAGAGGTGAGCTCACCCCTCCAGCAGCCGCTGCCCGACGTACTCCCCCTCCGCCGCCCCGCCCGGCACCGCGAACAGGCCGCTCGCCTCGTGGCGGACGAACTGCGACAGGGCGTCGCCGCGGTCGAGCTTGCGCTGCACCGGGACGAACCCGCGCAGCGGATCCGCCTGCCAGCAGACGAACAGCAGGCCCGCGTCCGGCACGCCGTCCGCGTCGAAGCCGTCGTGGTACGAGAAGGGGCGCCGCAGCATCGCCGCGCCCCCGTTCTGGTCGGGGCGCGTGATGCGGGCGTGCGCGTTGATCGGGACCACCAGGTTGCCCTGGGCGTCGGTCTTCTCCAGGTCCATCTCGGTCGTCTCGGTGCCCCCGGACAGGGCCGCCCCGTCGGACTTGCGGCGCCCGATGACGTTCTCCTGGGCCGTGACCGAGAGCTTCTCCCAGTCGTCGAGGAACATCCGGATACGGCGTACGACGGCGTAGGAGCCGTTCGCCATCCACGCGGGCGTCCCGGACTCGGGTACGAAGACGCGCTCGTCGAAGTCGGACTCGCTCGGTTTCGGATTGCGGGTGCCGTCCATCTGGCCCATCAGGTTGCGGGCCGTCATGGGATGGGAGGTGGCACCCGGCGAGCGGTTGAAGCCGTTCATCTGCCAGCGCAGCCGTGCCGCGCCGCCCGCGTCCTTCTGGATCGCGCGCAGGGCGTGGAAGGCGACCAGCGCGTCGTTGGCGCCGATCTGCACCCACAGGTCGCCGTCGCTGCGTTTCCTGTCGAGGTGGTCCGAGGAGAAGTCGGGCAGCGGGTCCAGGGCGACCGGACGCTGCTTCTCCAGACCCGTCCTGCCGAAGAAGCTGTGGCCGAAGCCGAAGGTGATCGTCAGCGCGGACGGGCCGGCGTCCCGGGCCACGTCCGTGTCGTCGTGGGGAGCCGCCTCGCCCGCCATCAGCCGCCGGGCCGTCCGCGACCAGCGGCGCAGCAGCGCGGCGGCCTCCTTGCGGCCCGCTCCCGGTGTCAGGTCGAAGGCGGCGAGATGGCCGCGGGCCTGGAGGCCCTGGGTGATCCCGGACTGATGTTTCCCGTGAAACATCACCTGGTCGGTGCCCAGCGAGGTGAGCGGGGCGGCCTGGGACGGCTGGGCGGCGTAGCCCACGGCCCCGCCGGCCGCGCCGAGGACGAGCCCGGTGGCCCCCGCGGTCCCGAGCAGCTTGCGCCGTGTGAGGCCGCTCGCCGTGGGGGCCGGTTCGGTGGGCCGCACGGTGAGTTCGGGAGTCGGGGCCTCTGGAAGGGACTGGTCAGGCATGGTGGGTCAGCCGATCTGCGCGTTCTTGGAGACGGTCGTCTGGTCGATGTCGGAGGTCCGCACGGTCACCGCGACCGTCCAGTCGCCCGCCATGGGGATCTGCACTCCGTTCGCCGACCAGTGACCGGTGGTGATGTGGTCGGGGACGACGGGCAGCGGCCCGATGTCCTGGGACTCCAGGGTGAAGGCGACCTTCACCTCGGGGATGTCGAAGGCGCGTCCGTTGGGCCGCTGGACGTAGACGTGCATCTCGTTGCCGCCCACGCGCGCGGGGTCGAGGTCGACCGTCACGACCCCCTTGCCGTCCTCGCCGCCCGTGTCGAACGTCATGTCCAGGGTCAGCGCGCCGGACGCCGAGCTCGACGAGGACGACGAGGACGACGACGAGGAGGCAGCCTTGGCCTCCTCCTCCGTGCGCCCGGGTTCGGTCTGCGTCAGCACGGTGGTGACGGCGAGCAGCACGACGGCCACCCCGGCCTCGGCGAGCACCGAGCGGCGCAGCCCGAACCGGTTCGGGTCGGCGTCCCGGGCCTGCTTCTGCTTCGCCGCGTCCATCGCGGCCCGCTGCCGGGCGAGCTGGGCGGCCCGCTCGGAGCCGACGGCTCCCTTGGCGTCACCCGCGGCGGCGGTGGCCGTGACGCGCTGCTGCTGCGGCTTGGCCCGCTGCTGGACCACCGTGCCGGCCAGCCGGGTCGTCCACCGCCGGGAGAAGAACGCGACCCCGACCAGCAGCACCACGAGCCCGATCTTGATCAGCAGCAGCTGCCCGTACCGCGTGTCGGTGAACGCCGCCCAGGAGCCGAGCTGGCGCCAGGACTGGTAGGTCCCGGTCAGCACCAGCGCCACGACACTGCCGAAGGCGACGGCCGAGAACCGGCGTACGGCGGCCGTGTCGACGGGGGTGGCCGAGGGCGCCCGGTACAGGGCGACGAGCAGGGCGGCGAGGCCGCCGAGCCAGGCTGCCACGGCCAGCAGGTGGATGACGTCGACAGGCATCGCGATGCCTGCCTGGAGCCCTACGGAGGCGTGCTCGGACATGGCCCAGCTCGCCGCGAGCCCGGCGGCCACGACCGTCCCGCCGGTGGCGAGCCCGAAGGTCAGGTCCCGCTTCTCCTCGGCCTCCCGCTTCTCGTACGCCCCGAAGAGCACCGCGATGAACAGGGCCGCCGCGGCGAGCAGCAGCAGCCGGGACACCAGCGCCGCGCCCGTCTTGGTCTGCAGCACCTGCCCGAGCAGATCCAGGTCGAAGACGTCGCCGGCCTTCCCGGAGCCGGTGTAGGAGCCGCGCAGGAGCAGCAGCAGGAGCGTGGCGAAGGTGAGGGCGAGCCAGCCGCAGACCACGAGCCGCTGCACGGCCCGCACGCCGGAGCCGCGCTGCCAGCAGGCGAGCACGAAGGCGGCGCCGCCGGCCAGCACGACGAAGCCGGCGTACGACAGGTACCGGCCGACCCCGTACAGCCAGCCGACGACCCCGCCGCCCGCCGTCTCCCCGGACACCGACACGGACGTGGCGGAGGGGGACCCGATGGAGAAGGTGTAGGCCCCGGAGACGGGGTGGCTGTCCGCGGAGACCACCTGGTAGCTGACGGTGTAGGTGCCGTCGGGCAGGCCGCTGTGCAGCCGTACCGCGTAGGTCGTGCCGCTCACGTTGGACGGTGTGCCGCTCTGCACCGGCTTGCCCTTGGGGTCGAGCACGCGCAGCGAGCCCGCGGACGCCGAGACCTGCTCGGAGAAGGTCAGCGAGACCTGGGTGGGCGCCTTGTCGACCACCACCCCCTGCTGGGGGTCGCTGCCGGTCAGCGCGGCGTGCGCGGAGGCCGGCGCGGCCGTGGCGAGAAGCAGCCCGGTCGCGGCCAGGAGCAGCAGCACCAGGGTCCGGACGCGGGGGGCGATGGTCGGCGTCAAGGGGGTCCCTCCGTCAGTGTCCGGTCGCCGGGGTGTACGTCGCCGGCTTCACCGGCATCGCGACGGCGACCGGGTCGGACTGGGCGAAGTGCAGTTCGACCGAGATGGTCCGGCCCTGCTTCGGCATGCGCTTCAGCTTCTCGAACATCAGATGGTTGCCGCCGCTCTTGAACACGAGTCGACCGTGTGCGGGCACGGAGAGGCGGGTGACCTCCTCCATCGCGCCACCGACGGTCGCGTGCACGGTGACCTCGCCGGCCTCGTCGCTGGTGACCGAGGTCAGCTCGTCGTTCGTACCGCTGTCGTTGACGATCGTCAGGAAGCCGGCCGCCATGTCCGCGGAGACCGGCTGCGGGATGTAGGCGCCGGAGACGGACAGGCCGCCCCCGCCGTCGGAGCCGGAGTCCGAGCCGGAGTCGGAGCCGCACCCGGCCAGGACCAGGAGCAGCGCCAGGGCCCCGGCCGGCCCGACGGCAGGCAGGGACGGACGCCTCACGGCTTCTCACCCTTGATGATCTTGGGGAGGTCCTTGGTGTAGTCGTCGACCGTGGCGTCCTCGCCGTACAGCAGGTAGCCCGCGTCGGTCTTCGGGGAGAAGGCGACGACCTGGGTGCCGTGCATCGAGACCAGCTTGCCGTTCTTGTCCTTGCTCGTCGGGTCGATGGAGATGCCGAGGGTGCGGGCGCCGGCCTGGACGGTGGGGAAGTCACCGGTCAGACCGACGAACTCGGCGTCGATGCCCTTGAGCCACTTGCCGAGCTCGGCCGGGGTGTCCCGCTCAGGGTCGGTCGTCACGAACACCACGCGCAGCCGGTCCTGCTCGGACGCGGGCAGCTGCTTCTTGGCGACGGCGATGTTGTTCATGGTCAGCGGGCAGACGTCGGGGCAGTGGGTGTAGCCGAAGTAGACCAGGGTCGGCTTGCCCGCGGTCTCCGCGCGCAGGTCGTACTTCTTGCCCCGGGTGTCGGTGAGCACCAGGTCCGGCTTCTCGAACGGCTGGTCGAGGACGGTGACGGCCTTGTCGGAACCGGCCTCCTCGGAGACCACCGAGACGGGGGAGCCGCCGTCGTCACCGCTGCCGCAGGCGGAGAGGGTCAAAGTGGCGGCGGCGATCAGCGCGGCCGCGGCGAACGTCTTCTTGCGCATGGAGAGATGTCCCAGATGTGATGGCCCGACGCGCACCGGGGCCGGACGCGTGGTCCGACGAGCGGTCGTACGGCCCGGGTGCGCGGACGGATGGGTGAGCGTCAGGCGTTGGTGCGCCGGCGTCCGGCGAGTACGCCGTAGGCGACGCCCAGTGCGCCGACGACGATGCCGACCACGGCGAGGACGCGGGCGGTGGTGTCACTGGTGTCGGCGGGGGCCGCGGTCTCGGCGGAGGCGTTCGCGGTGTCCGCGGCCGTCTCGTCGGCGGAGGCGTCATCGCTCGCCGACGCGCCGTGGTGGTCGTCCTCGGCGGCGGACAGCGTGAGCACGGGAGCCGGCGTCTCGGGTTCCTCCTCGCCCTCCTTCTGCTCCTCGATCCAGCGCACGACCTCCTTGTTGGAGTACGTCTGGATCGCCTTGAAGACCATCTGGTCGGCGTCCTCGGGCAGCGCGCCGACGGAAACGGGGAACTTCTCGAAGAAGCCGGGCTCGATGCCCTTGCCGTCGGCGGTCCAGGTGACCTTGCTGACGGCCTCGGTGATCTGCTTGCCGTGCGCCTCGACGGGCTTGGCGAGCTTGGACGTGGTGACGTCGATGTCCCAGCCGGGCACGGGTTCCGGCATGACCGACGCCAGCGGCTGGCCGGCCGGGAAGGTGACCTCCACCTTGGTGGTGGAGGCGTTGTCCCGCTCGTTGGGGACCTTGAAGTCGATGACCGCGTAACCGCCCTTGGCGGCCGTCCCCTCGGGCTGCACGCTGACATGCGCGAACGCGGGCGAGGACAGGACGACGACGGCCGAGGCGGCGAGGGCGCCGGCGGCGGCGAGACGAGAGGCCTTCATGCAGAGCACTCCACTTCAG
Source organism: Streptomyces sp. NPDC003011 (assembly GCF_053591515.1). NCBI lineage: Bacteria > Bacillati > Actinomycetota > Actinomycetes > Kitasatosporales > Streptomycetaceae > Streptomyces > Streptomyces sp. NPDC003011. The sequence goes on along the minus strand of NZ_JBSFTY010000105.1, from coordinate 15,877 downwards.
TGGGTTTCCGGTGGGGTTTCCGGTGATGAGGAGGGGTACGGGTGCGCGGAGGTGGGCGATCAGCCGCAACGGGCGGCGAGCCGGGACAGCGATCGCCGGCCCAGGCGGCCGGCCCGGGAACACGGGCACACGCGCGTGCCGCACGACGGCGGCCCTTCCCCACGGCTCACAGAGGTGAAGCGTGCGTGCGGGTCGCGTCAGGCGGCGAGGACGACCGCGGCGGCCGGCGGGCCGCGCCTGATCACCGTGTGCTGGAGGGCGGTGGTCCGGGGCTTCGGCGGCGCGAGCAGCGCGGTGCGCGGCGGTGGCGGACCGGCCTGCGGCAGCCCCGGCAGCCCGGCACGCAGGGCGCGCACCAGCGCGAGCGCCCCGCGCAGGGACCGTACGAGAGCGCCCTCGGTGACCGAGTGCGCCGACACCGCGGACAGTTCGACGAGCCGCAGCAGCGCCATGTCCCCGCGGCGCAGCAGCCAGCCGGCGGCCAGGGCCGCGAGGACGTGGCCCAGCAGCATCGGCAGGGACGGCAGCAGCGACAGGGCGGAGCCGGTGGCGGTGGACAGGGCGTCCGCCGGGTGATGCGCGGCGCCCGTTCCGGTGCCGGCCGCCGTGCCCGGGTAGAGCCGGGCGTCGACGAGGATCCTGTGGGCCTGGGCGGGGCTGAGCGCCGCGGCGGTGGTCCCGCACACGAGGCGCGCGGCCTGCTCGACCAGCGAGGCGTCGGACACCGATGCCATCGTCCCCGGCGCCCGTGCCGCCGCGGCCGACGCCGCCGTACCGGCGACCGTCCCGTGCTGCCCCAGCCCGAACAGCACGTGCAGCGCGGTCTGTCCCGCCGCGAGCAGCGCGGCGATCCCCGGCAGGGAGCGCTCGCGTCCGGCGAGCGGTGCCACGACCAGGGCGGCCCCCAGGAATCCCGCGCCCAGTGTCCACAGCGGAACGGTGGCGCAGGAGGCGAGGGTGTGACCTGCCGCGGCCAGCACGACACAGACCGCGGCGAACACCGCGGCCCGCAGAACCCGGAGATCTCCTCCGGAGCGCGCCGTGCGCGGGTGGGGGGCACTCATGGCGGCCTCATCATCGCACTGGCCTCACGGAGGCCATACAGCAGGTCCGCAAGATGACGTACGAGCAGTACGACCGGAAGGTCACCTGTGCCGCGAGCTGCCCCACATACACCGATCGCCACCCCCGGCGCATCCCCCGTATGGGCGGCATCACGTCAACTGTGTGCTTACACAGCGGCACGCGCGGCAATACGTAACGGTATGTCGAGCCGCAGCCAGGAGGCTGGAGCATGAGCATCTGGTGGTCACTGCATCTGCGGCGCGAGGCCGCGAGCGTGCCGCTCGCCCGGCGCCTCCTGCTCGGCACCATGGAGACCGCGGGCGTCGATCCCGACGTCTCCTACGACCTTTCCGTCGCCCTCAGCGAGGCCTGTGCGAACGCCGTCGAACACGGCGGGGACACCGCGTACGGCGGCCCCTCGGGGGCGTACCGGGTCACCGCCTATCTCGACGGCGAGAAGTGCCGCATCGAGGTCGCCGACTCGGGCCCCGGTTTCGCCCGCACCCAGGCCGTCCAGCCCGCTCCGAGCGGAGCCGAGAACGGCCGGGGCCTGTGTCTCATCGAGGAACTCGCCGACCACGTCCACATCGGCAACAAGCCCGGCCGGCGCGGCGCGGTGGTCAGCTTCGACAAGATCCTGAAGTGGAGGGAGGGCGCTCCGCTGATGGCGGTGTAGCTCCCTCAAGGGACGCACGAGACATCCTCAGCGTGCGCACAGCGTCCGCTCATGCTCCTGACGGCCGCCTTCCCTACGTTCCCGGACATGACGGGACACCACAGGAACACGTCGGTCTCCATGAGAAGCCCCGAGGACGACGCGCTGGCCCGGACCGCGGTGGAGGCGCTGACCGGGCAGCTGGCGCTGGTTCCCCAGCCCGGCCTGCCCGACCCGCGCGGTCTCGGCGTCCGGAACGGCCACCGGGACCACGACTCGCTGCGCTGGTCGGCCAAGGCGCTCACGCCGGGCCTGGTGGCGATGGCCGCCGCCGCCCGCCGGACCGGCGAGCCGACGCCCGGCCTGCGGGGAGAACTGGGCGCGATCGGCAGATGCACCGAACACTCGGTGGGCCTGGCCGGCGGCGGACACCGGGGTGCCCTGTGGACGCTCGGCCTGCTGGTGGCCGCGGCCGCCCTCGACCCCCGCGCCGACGCCCGGCAGGTGACCGCGACCGCCAAGCGGATCGCCGCCCACCCCGACCGGCGGGCCCCACGACGGCCCTCGCGCGGCTCGACGGTCTCCGCGAGGTACGGGGCCGCCGGGGCGCGCGGTGAGGCAAAGGCCGGCTTCCCGCACGTGCGACGGGCACTGGACGCGCTCGCCGCCGCCCGCTCGGCCGGCGCCACGCAGGACGAGGCCCGCCTGGACGCGCTGCTCACCGTGATGTCCACCCTCCAGGACACCGAGCTCCTGCACACCGCGGGCCCCAACGGCCTGCGCCGGGTCCAGGCGGGCGCCCGCGCGGTCCTGGAGGCGGGCGGCACGGCGACGGAGCCGGGCCGAGCCGCCCTGCACGCCCTCGACACCGAGCTGCACGCGCGCGCGTGGAGCCCCCGGGGAAGCGCGGGACTGCTCGCGGGGGCACTGTTCCTGGACGCCCTCGCGACACGGGCCGGTTCACCGGCACGGGCCGTCTGAGGACCGGTTGACCGGTAGAGGACGCCTGGGGACCGGATCGCCGGCAGGGGCCCGGCGGGGCACCGGGCCCCCTCGCGTACGCGCCGGGACGCCGGACAGCGCCAGAAGAACGGTTCTGGCCGGACGCCACGCCTGCGGTCCCTCAGGGGCGCGGGACGGGCATCCACGCGACCGGCTGCCCACGGGCCGCGGAGAACCGCGCGACTGGCCACGACCACCCGCGGCCCGAAAGGGAGCGCTGACGATCAATCCATCTAGGCTCCCTTGAGCGCCGCCATCCACCCCTCGACCTCGTCGGAACGCCGCGGCAGCCCGGCCGACAGGTTCCGGTTCCCCTCGGCCGTCACGAGGATGTCGTCCTCGATCCGCACACCGATGCCCCGGTACTCCTCCGGCACGGTCAGGTCATCGGCCTGGAAGTACAGGCCGGGCTCGACCGTCAGCACCATGCCCGGCTCCAGCACACCCTCCACGTACGACTCCACCCGCGCGGCGGCGCAGTCGTGCACGTCCATGCCGAGCATGTGGCCCGTCCCGTGCAGCGTCCACCGCCGCTGGAGCCCCAGCTCCAGGACCCGCTCGACCGGCCCCTCGACCAGCCCCCACTCGACGAGCCGCTCGGTCAGCACCCGCTGGGCCGCGTCGTGGAAGTCCCGGTACTTGGCGCCCGGCTGCACCGCCGCGATGCCGGCCTCCTGGGCGTCGTACACGGCGTCGTAGATCTTCTTCTGGATCTCGCTGAACCGGCCGTTGACCGGCAGCGTGCGCGTGACGTCGGCGGTGTAGTACGTGTGCGTCTCGACGCCCGCGTCGAGCAGCAGCAGGTCACCGGAGCGCACGGGCCCGTCGTTGCGCACCCAGTGCAGCGTGCAGGCGTGCGGACCGGCGGCGGCGATGGTGCCGTAGCCGATGTCGTTGCCCTCCACCCGCGCGCGGAGGAAGAACGTGCCCTCGATGTACCGCTCCGAGGTGGCCTCGGCCCGGTCGAGGACCTTCACCACGTCCTCGAAGCCGCGCACGGTCGAGTCGACCGCCTTCTGCAACTCGCCGATCTCGAACGCGTCCTTGACCAGCCGCGCCTCGGACAGGAAGACCCGCAGTTCCTCGTCGCGCTCGGCGGTGACCTTGTCGGTCAGCGCGGCCTCGACGGCGGCGTCGTACCCGCGGACGACCCGCACCGGGCCGGTGGCCTCGCGCAGCGCGCCCGGCAGCTCGCGCACGTCGGAGGCGGGGATGCCGTACAGCTTCTCGGCCTCGGTGAGGGAGTGGCGGCGGCCGACCCACAGCTCGCCCTGGCCGGAGAGCCAGAACTCGCCGTTCTCGCGGTCGGAGCGCGGCAGGAGGTAGATCGTCGCCCGGTGGCCGTCGGCCGTGGGCTCCAGGACCAGCACGCCGTCCTCGGTCTGGTTGCCGGTGAGGTAGGCGTACTCGACCGACGCCCGGAAGGCGTACTCGGTGTCGTTCGAGCGGGTCTTCAGGTTGCCCGCAGGGATGACGAGACGCTCGCCGGGAAAGCGCGCGGAGAGCGCGGCCCGGCGGGCGGCGGTCTCAGCGGCCTGCGCGATCGGCTCCAGGTCACGCAGCTCCGTGTCGGCCCAGCCGGACTTCATGTTCTCGGCCAGCTCGTCGGACACGCCCGGGTACAGACCGTTCTTCCGCTGCTTGATCGGCGCTTCAGGCTCTTCAGGCTCTTCCGGGCCCGCTGCGGTGGCAGCGGGATCTGATGCTGCCGGGGTGAGCTCGTCGGCCACGGTCATCCTCCTCGATACGGCACTGGACCCCGTCCATCGTACGGTCGTACGGGAGGGGCCCAGGGGCGAAGGACCTGATCGCGAGCGGTTACTCGAAGTGCGCGGCGAGCAGCACGACGTCCTCGTCGGAGTCGGCCTCGTCCCGCCCGCCCGGCAGCACGGTGCGCAGCACGTGGTCGGCGACGGCGTCCGGGTCGTGGCGCAGCGCCCTGGGCACCCCGGCCGCCGCCGCGTGCAGCCGGGCGAAGGCGCGGTCGACCGGGTCGCCGGTGCGGTGCAGCAGCCCGTCGGTGTACAGCAGAACCGTCTCTCCCGGCTCCGCCTGGAACTCCACGCTCGGCGCCTCCCAGCAGGCGAGCATGCCGAGCGGCGCCGACACGGAGGTCTCCACGAACTCCGTGCGCCGCTCGCCGACCAGCAGCGGCGGGCAGTGCCCGGCACCGGCGAGCGTGATCCTGCGCAGCGCGGGCTCGCAGTAGGCGAACAGGGCGGTGGCCGAGCGGGCGGGCTCGGTGAGCCGCAGCAGCAGCTCCAGGTCGGACAGGACGGCGACCGGGTCCTCGCCCTCCATCACGGCGTACGCCCGCAGGCTGGCCCGCAGCCGTCCCATCGCGGCGATGGCGCTCGCCCCCGAGCCGGTCACGGAGCCCACCGCGAGCCCGAGGGCCGCGTCCGGCAGCGGCAGCGCGTCGTACCAGTCGCCGCCGCCGCGCGGGCCGGTGCGATGGCGGGCGGCCAGCCGTACCCCGGCGACGCGGGGGAGCCGGGACGGCAGCAGTTCCTCGGCGATCGTCGCCATGCACGCGCGCGTGCGCTCGACCTCGACCACCCGGGCCAGGTGCTCACCGGCGTAGCGGGCGTACAGACCGACGAGGTGGCGCCGGCGCTCGCTCGGCTCGGCGGGTTCGTCGTAGAGCCACACGGCGGCACCCAGGCGGCCGGTGCCCTCCGAGGAGCCGTCCGTCGACAGGGGCAGCGCGTAGCTCGCGGCGTAGCCGAGGCGGGCGGCCACCTCGCGGTGGCGCGGGTCGAGCCCGTCCCCGGCGAACAGATCGGGCTCGGCGATCTCGCCGTCACCGCCCGGCAGTCCGTCCAGGATGCGGCCGTACGACAGGGAGCTGCGCGGCACCGTCTCGATGTGCCCGAGGTCGGCGCGGGCGAGGCCCAGGCCGGTGGTCGTGTCGGGGCCGAGTCCGTCGCCGGGCTCCAGCACGACCAGTCCGCGGCGGGCGCCCACCAGGGCGGCTCCCGCCTGCAGGATCTCCTGGAGGGCGTCGGGGAGCGCGTCCGTGCGCGCCAGCCGCTCGGTGAGTTCGTGCAGCGTGGTGAGGTCCGAGACCCAGCCGGCGAGACGGTCCTGGAGCAGTGCGCCCGGCGCGTGGGGTGGGAGCACCGCAGAGGAACCCGAGGCGGCAGGCGCGGGCGCGACAGTGTGTGCGGGTGAGGGAACCGTTGAATCGATTCCAGCCACTTTCGGAGGGTGCGGGGCGTTCATGGTGTCCGGCTTTCCGACCGGTGCGTATTGCTCAAAAGCATCGCAAACCCCCATGTCATTCTGCGCCGCTAGCAGTGTCTCCACATGTACACGCACTCGTGAGGGGATGTCCAGCATTGTCCTGCCGGGACTGCTGGTGTCCGTGATTCACGGGTGCACCACTTGCCAAAAGGCGAAGTTGGCTTAAAACTGCCTCAGGGAAGGGCTTATTGCGGTCGACTGGCCTTGTTCCACAGAGCGTCACACCGGTCGTGATGGGTACGTACTCGGAGAAGGCCAGGGGTGGTTGGGAATCACCCGGAACCTGGCGACGGACCCGGGCGTCTTAGCCACCGACGACCGAGCCCCATCCTCCCGTGGCGGAGGCGAAGAGAAATACGCGGGACGGCAAACGCCAGACTTCGCCACCCCACGCCACGCCCGTGCTTTTGATGGACCGCAGTGTGGGCGTGGCTGCCGTGGATGCAGCCGGCGTTCGGCCCATAGGGGTTCCCCTTGTCCGCGACAGGGGTGTGATGCGCCAACAGGTACGCACAGTGAAGTGATCGACACATGGTGTGATGTGGTCCACGGTGTTGCCAGCGGTGCAACGGAAAGGAACGAGCGCTCATGCGCGAGATCCTCGGAAAGCGACGCAGGCTCCTGTCCCAGCGCAGTGACGGGAGGCCTGAGTTGATCAGCGCGGCCCTGACCTTCGCGACGGAATGGCAGTGGCCCGTACTCCCGGGTGTGGCGGCGGACCCAGAGGGTCGCGACCGCTGCGGTTGCCCGGACCCCGAGTGCACGGTGCCAGGTGCCCACCCCTTCGACCCCGGCCTCCTCGCGGCCACCACCGACGCCCGCATGGTGCGCTGGTGGTGGGCCAACCGGCCCGCCGCGCCGATCGTCCTGGCCACCGGCGGCAAGGCGCCCTGCGCGGTCAGCCTGCCGGCCCTCCCGGCCGCCCGTGCCCTCGGCGCGCTCGACCGCGACGGCATGCGCCTCGGCCCGGTCGTCGCCTCGCCCACCCGCTGGGCGATCCTCGTGCAGCCGTACTCCCTGGAGCAGCTGGGCGAGCTGCTGTACGCCAAGGACCACGTCCCCGGCTCTCTCCGCTTCCACGGCGAGGGCGGCTACCTCGCCCTTCCCCCGTCAGAGGTCGCTCAGGGAGAGATCCGCTGGGAGCGCGCGCCCCTGCCCGGCTCGGCCTCCCCGTGGGTGCCCGACGTCGAGGCCGTGGTGGACGCGGTGGTCGAGGCCCTCACTCGTACGGGTGTGAGCGCACCCGAGTTGTGAGGGTGTCGCGCGCGGGCGGAAGGGGACGCCCGCGCGCGCTCGTTATCTTCCGCTCATGCTGCGCCACCCCGGGGGACGACCCTCCGATCCTCGAAGAGTTCGCCTGTTCGCGCTCCTTGGCGCCGTGGCGTGCGCGGTCGTGCTGCCGCTGGCCGTGGCGTCCGCGGGGCAGGTGGGCGACGGGGGGCGTCCGCCCGTACGTGATGTCCTGAGCCCTTCCGCGCGCGCCGACGCCGCGGCACCGTCCGCCGCACCCACCACTGCCCCGCTGCCGTTCGCTCCGGGCGCGGGCGCGGGCGCGGGCGCGGGTTCGGCCACCGCGGCGCGCTGCGGTCCCGAACTCACCTCGCCGGACGGCGTGGAGGCGCAGACCTGTGTTCTGACGCAGGGTGAGGAGAGCTGGGCCCGCACCTACTACCGCAACGCGACCGGCGCCGCGCTGGACGCCGCGCTGAGTCTCATGGGGCCCGGCGGCCGGAGCGTCGTGATGCGTTGCGCGGTGGCCGCCGAGGACGACCCCGGGTCCTGCGAGACGCCCCGGGAACGGACCCGGGGAGACCTGGGCGGCTACACGGCGGTCGCGGAGTTCGCGGAGCGGGCCGGGGACGGGCTGCTGCTGCGGTCCGGGAGCAACTCCGGAGAGAGAACGGGCAGTTGACGCTCGGTACCGTTCCGTAAAGACGTCCGCGCAGGAAAAGACCCGGTTGCTGGCGACGGGGGATGCACCAGCAACCGGGCTACTCGAACGGTAACAAGAGATCGGCAGTTCGCAAATTCGATCTCGGATGGTCCTCGGCTATTCGGACACCGACTGGCTTGTCCTGAGCGGCAGTTGCGGGTGCGGTCCCCGCGTCATGAAGGCGCCGTGCGGCTGAACGACCGTCCGGCCGCACGGACTTCGTCAACTGAGCGTGACCTGCCGGTTGGTGAGGCCGCCGCGCGCGCGACGCTCGTCGGCGGTCAGCGGCGCGTCCGTGGCCAGGGCGCCGGAGAGGCGCTCGGCGAACTCGGCGGCCGGCTTCTCGATGTCCTCGGCCGTGACGGCGCTCGGCAGGTCCCAGACCGGCACGGTGAGCCCGTGAGCGCGGAAGGAACCCACGAGGCGGGTGCCTTCGCCGAGGCTGGAGCGGCCCGCCGCGTGCAGCCGCGCCAGAGCGTCCAGAAGCCGCTCCTCCGGGTGCGGCATGACCCAGCGCAGGTGGTTCTTCTCCGGGGTCTCGCACCAGTAGGCCGCGTCCACACCGGTCAGTCGCACGGTCGGGATGGCGGCGGCGTTGGCCCGCTCCAGGGAGGCGGCGACCTCCGGCGTGGCGTTGTCCGGATCCGGGACCCAGAACTCGAAGCCCGAGTGCACAACTGGCTCGAACGCGCCTTCGGGGTCGAGCAGATCCTGCAGCCGCGGACCGTCGGCCGGGGCGCGGCGGCCCTCCACCGGTGTGCCCGGGTCCGCGGTGAGGGCGCGCTGGAGGGTGTCGGCGAGATCGCGGCTGATGTCGCCCGACGCCGTGTCGTTCTGCAGGCCGAGCAGCACCGAGCCGTCGTCGCGGCGCAGCGCGGGCCAGGCCATGGGCAGGACGGTCGCCAGCGTCACCGACGGGACGCCGTCGGGAAGGCCGCCCTTCAGCGGCAGCCCGACCGTCGCGGCCGGGACCAGCTCGCGCAGCGCCACCCAGTCGCACTCGGCCGGCAGTCCTTCGAAGGGACGCTGCACCAGCTCGGTCACGGCCTGCGCGGCAGCCCGGCCGTGGCAGGCCTTGTACCGGCGGCCGCTGCCGCAGGGGCAGGGTTCGCGGGCGCCGACAACCGGGATCTCCCCGTCGCTGAGCTGCGGCCGCTTGGCCTTCGTCTGGGGGCGCTTCTTGGCCATGGTGGGTGTCTCCCGGTAACGGCTCGTCTCGTACTGGCGCGAGCCTAGCCGTTCACGACTTGACCGACGCGAGCCTGTGGACAACGGGGGCCGACGGGTCCACCTGTGGGGGACGCGGTGGGGGACGCGGTGGGGTGGTCGGCGAGGGGAGGGCGGCGCGGGTTCAGAGGAGCTACGGCCCGGGGCGGTGCTTGGATCCCGGGCGGTACTGGATCCGGGGCCGAGAGCCCGGCCACCCGGGCGGTGCTTCGGCCGGGGGCCGTGTCTCGGGCGGCGCTTCGGCCAGGGCCGTGCCCCGGTTCGGGCCTGTGTTCCGGTCCGGGTGTGTTTCGGTCCAGGGTCAGTCCCGGTGTGTTTCGGTCCAAGGTCAGTCCCGGTGTGTTTCAGTCCGGGCGGTGCCTCGGTCGCGGGTGGTGCTTCGGTGCCGGCGGTACCGCAGTCCGGGGGTGTGCCCCGGTTCGGGCGCTGCCGAGGCTCCGGCGGTTTCCGGTCTGCGGCGGACCGGGCCGGCCCCGCCTCAGTCCATGTCGTCGAACGCGTCCGCGAAGTCGAGTCCGGGCATGGCCGGTACCGCCGGTGCCATGACACGGGTGGCGAAGTCGTGACGGCGGTGGCCCGCGTCCGGATCGTGTACGTCGGCGTGGACGACGACCCACACCGTGACCTCGCCCCGGGCGTCGTCGCGTACGCCCCAGTCGTCGGCCAGCGCGGTGATGATGTTCAGCCCGCGCCCGCCGTGCGCGGTGACCGAGGGCGTGGCCGGAGCCGGGCGAGTGGGCCCGCCGCCGTCCGTCACCTCGACCGTGAGCCTGCCGCCCGGGTCCACCCGCCAGGCGGCGCGGACGTCACCGTCCCCGGCCAGGGCGTCGCCCAGCGGCCGGCCGTGCTTGCACGCATTGCTCAGAAGTTCGGAAAGAATCAGTACGGCATCGTCGATGACCGTTTCCGACACACCGCCCCTGCGCAACTGAGTCCGCATGCGGTGTCGTGCCTTGCCCACGCCCGCAGGGCCATGGGGTACGGCCATGCTCGACGACGTGGGCACCTCCTGTGCCACCACCAACGCCACCCCCGAGACCTCCTTCGCCCCACGCCACGGTGTGGATGCCCCATTGGCCTGTACCGGAAACCGGCCAGTCCAGGTCCGGTGACGCACTCGTAACGATCGAATACGGACCGAACGCGCCGGAGCACTCCCTGTCATGGTGTGGCTGGATTTCGATGGTGTGGCCGAAGCTGGAGGATGCCTTCAGGTGTGCGGTCCGGTCAAGGTTCGTTTCAGGATTCAGCGACCGAGCCGGTCCAGCACCGCGCGCGGGCGGTTGGTGATGATCGCGTCGACGCCCAGACCGAGGCAGAGGTCGATGTCCTCCGGCTCGTTCACGGTCCACACGTGCACCTGGTGGCCGACCCGCTTCAGGCGCTCGATGTAGGCGGGGTGGCTGCGCACGATCCGGATCGAGGGGCCCGCGATCCGGACACCCGCGGGCAGCCGTCCGTCGCGCAGCCGGGGCGAGACGAACTGCATCAGGTAGACCGTCGGCAGCGTCGGTGAGGCGGCCCGCACCCGGTGCAGCGAGCGTGCCGAGAAGCTCATGACACGGACCGGCGACTCGTCGGCGGACCCGGGGGCGTCGAGCCCGAAACGCTTCAGCAGGTGCATCAGCCGCTCCTCGACCTGCCCCGCCCACCGCGTGGGGTGCTTGGTCTCGATGGCCAGCTCCACCCGCCGCCCGGCGTCGGCGACCAGCTCCAGCAGCCGCTCCAGGGTCAGTACGGAGGTGTCCTCCCGGTCCTCGGGGCGGAACTCCCAGTCCGGCTCCTCGTCGCGCGTGCGCCAGAACTCGCGCGTCCTGCGGGAGCCGAAGTCCAGGGCGGCGAGGTCGGCGAGCTCCAGCGCGGAGACGGCTCCGCGACCGTTCGACGTACGGTTGACGCGACGGTCGTGGACGCAGACGAGATGGCCGTCCGCGGTCAGGCGGACGTCACACTCGAGGGCGTCGGCACCGTCCTCGATCGCCTTCCGGTACGCGGCCAGGGTGTGCTCGGGGGCCTCTTCGGAGGCGCCGCGGTGGGCGACGACCTGAGTGTGGTGCTGTCGTGCGTGGGTCACCGCGTCATGGTGCCACCGCGCGCGGGTACCCGTGCGAATGGAGGTCTCGGATTGCGCCTTCTTCGCCCGAGATGACCTATATAAGGAATGGCCGCGGACCCACAGGCAGCGCTTATGGTGCTCTGACGGCCCATGGGAAAAGCTGACGGCATACAAAAGGACATGCACAGCTGCATCGCGCCGGACCGTCGAGCAACGTGAATGCGCGCGACCGAGTGCGACCGACAACAACAGCCGTGGATCGAGGAGACAAGCTGTGAGCACCGAGAACGAGGGCACCGCGGTACCCCCGGCCCCGTCCGCACCCCCCGTGCCGGTGGATGCTCCCGCTGCTTCGGCGCCCCGGGAGCACCCCGCTCCCGCCGGAGGCGCCCCGACGACTCCGATCCCGCCGGTGCCGTCGGGGCATCCTGGCGCACAGGAGCAGGGCCTGGTGCACGCCGGCCAGGCGCCCGCCCCGTCCTACGCCTCCGCGGGCACCGGCGGCCCGCCCCAGGGGCAGGGCGCCCAGGGCTCCTCCCCGGAGAGCACCTGGCCGCCCCCGCCGCCGGCCACCCCGTCGTACGCCGACGGCGGCGCGGGAGGCGCCGGGTCCCACTGGGGCTCCTCCTACCAGCAGCCCGCGCCGAAGCCCCGTACCGGGCGTGGCGGACTCGTCGCCGCGGTCCTGGTGGCCGCGCTGGTCGCGGGCGGCCTGGGCGGCGGACTCGGCTACACCCTGGCCAAGGACAACGACACCAACGGCTCGACGACCGTCTCCGCCTCCGACAGCGGCGGCTCCGTCAAGCGCGACCCGGGCACGGTCGCGGGCGTGGCCGCCAAGGCGCTGCCGAGCACCGTCACCATCGAGGCCGAGAGCAGCAGCGGCGAGGGCGGCACCGGCACCGGCTTCGTCTTCGACACCCAGGGCCACATCGTCACCAACAACCACGTGGTGGCGGACGCCGTCGACGGAGGCAAGGTCACGGCGACCTTCCCCACCGGCAAGAAGTACGACGCGGAGGTCGTCGGCCACGCCCAGGGCTACGACGTGGCGGTGATCAAGCTCAAGAACGCCCCGTCGGATCTCAAGCCGCTCACCCTGGGCAACTCCGACAAGGTCGCCGTCGGCGACTCCACGATCGCGATCGGCGCTCCCTTCGGCCTGTCCAACACGGTCACCACGGGCATCATCAGCGCGAAGGACCGCCCGGTGGCGTCGAGCGACGGCAGCGGCTCCAACGCCTCCTACATGAGCGCCCTCCAGACGGACGCCTCGATCAACCCCGGCAACTCCGGCGGCCCGCTGCTCGACGCGCAGGGCAACGTCATCGGCATCAACTCCGCGATCCAGTCCACCAGCGGCGGCGGCCTCGGCGGCACCAGCCAGTCCGGCTCGATCGGCCTCGGCTTCGCCATCCCGATCAACCAGGCCAAGTACGTCGCCCAGCAGCTGATCAAGACCGGCAAGCCGGTCTACGCGAAGATCGGCGCGTCCGTCTCCCTGGAGGAGGGCACGGGCGGCGCCCAGATCACCGAGCAGGGCGCCAGCGGTTCCGACGCGGTCGAGGCGGGCGGCCCCGCCGACAAGGCCGGCCTCAAGCCCGGCGACGTCATCACCAAGATCGACGACCACGTGATCGACTCCGGCCCCACCCTGATCGGCGAGATCTGGACCCACCAGCCCGGAGACAAGGTCACCATCACCTACGAGCGCGGCGGCAAGACCCACACGGTGGAACTCACCCTCGGCTCACGCACGGGCGACAGCTGACCCCCACCACCCACGCCACCCGTTACTCTTGTCCCCGCGCCGCCGGTACCGACGGCGCGGGGTGGGTTGCCCGAGCGGCCTAAGGGAACGGTCTTGAAAACCGTCGTGGCAGCGATGTCACCGTGGGTTCAAATCCCACACCCACCGCAGCAGGTCAGAAGCGTTGCAGTTCAGAGCGGGTGCCACTCTCCGGAGGGGCACCCGTTCTGCATGGCCTCGTCTCATCTGTCTCATCTGTCTCGCCCCGGTCGGAGTCGGCCGATCTCCGCACCGTTCTTCATCAGGTCGGCGTTGGCCCAGGTGAGCGTGTCGGTGAGGGAGTGCTCCGGGTCGTTCGGCGGGCAGGGGAAGGGGGACGCCGTACCGTCCAGGTCGGTGTTCGTGAGGCCGGCCAGGGCCGCACACCGGCCCCGGGCGCGGGGAAGGGATGTCCGGCAGCCGCGGATCAGGGGCTACAGCTCGTGGTCCTGGGCCAGTTCCTCCCACGCGAGGTCCCGCAGTGCGGGCTCGGCGTCGCAGTCGTAGGGCACCTGGGAGGTGGGCTGGAACCAGACGACGGTCAGGGCCGAGCGGTACAGGATCGGATCGTGGGTCCGGTCCAGAGCCGCCGAGTGGAACGCTCCGACGCACGCCACGGCCGGCAGCACCTCCACCGGGCCGAAGGCGCCGGTGTACTGGTCGGGGTACTCGCGCTCAGGCGGCACGAGGTGCACCGGCGCGGCCGGGAACGCCCGCTCGGCCTCCCCCACCAGCCCCTTGATCCTCATGTCGTTGACCGGCTTGCAGGGGTAGCCCTCCAGCATCCCGCCGTACGTCGAGGAGATCCGCAGTTCGGAGAGATCGAGCGAACGGCCGGACACCAGGACGACACGGCTCAGGGACATGGTCGGCACTCTAGGGCGGCGGCGTTGCATGGTGCTCCTGTATTTCTCACGCTCTCGGGCCGCCCCCACGCCCCTGATGTCCCGGGCCCGTTGTGCCCCTGATGCCTCGGCTTCCTACGCCTCTGATGTCACGGCTCCTCCGTCCCGGACCTGACCCCTTCCCATCCCTCCCCCATCCCTTTTCATCCTCTTTGAACCCTTTCCCCCTCCTCGCCGCCTCCCGGTCCGCTCTCCCGGCCCGCCCCCCGCACCCCGTACCCGTCAAGGCCGATGCCCCGTCATCCGCGCCGCCGACGCGATCGTCGCCCGGGCCTCGCGTTCGGTGAGCCCGGTGTTCAGGGCCGCCTCGACCAGGGGGTCGACGAGGGCGGGGCCGATGCCGTCCTCGTAGGCGCGGCAGGCCGCCCAGAACAGGCGGGTGTTGCGCTGGCCCTCGTGTGCCGCGAGGACGAACTGGACGAGGCCCTGACCGTGGTCGCCGGTCGACGCGGGCGTGGGGTGAGGGGTGCGGGGCGGAGGCAGGAGGAGGCGCAGGAGGGCGGGCGGGCAGGCCGCGGGGGTCAGGTGGGCGGTGCCGGGAGCGGTGGCGTACACGCCGTGGTCCGTACGGGAACCGGGGCCCACGAGATAGCCGCCGGCGCCGCGGATGTCGATGCCGGGGGCGAGACGGCCGGCCGAGTTGGGGACGACGGCGTCCGGCGGGCCGCCCAGCCACAGGTGGCGGCCACCGCTCGGGGTCAGAACGACGACCGTGTCGGGGATCGTGAAGAGGTGGCGCAGGGCCAGCTCGCGCAGGGCGGCCGAGGAGTTCGTACCGGACTTGGTGTCGAGGTCGACGCCGATCAGATGGTGCGGCGGGAGGCCGCACGCGATGCCGTACCCGGTCGCCCAGGGTGCGGCGGCGAACAGGTCGCGGATGCGGGCCGGGTCGGTGGAGGCGTCGTAGATCCCGTGCCCGAAGTGCCCGCACTCGCCGTGGCAGGGCGGGGCCGCGGGGTCGTCGCGGTGGGGCGAGCGCAGGGCCGGGAGCTTCGTCCGGGACAGGGGGATGACGGCCAGGCCGCGTTCGGCGGCTGACAGGGCGTGTGCGAGGGCCAGCGTCGTGGCCTGCCGGTCGGGGGTGGCCATGACTCCATTTTCGTACGTCTGTTCGAAAAAAGGAAGAGGGAGTGGGTGCGACTCGCCGGAGCGAGCCGATGGGCCGGACGTGTGCCGTAACGCTTCATCGCTTGTGGGGCTTGGGGGGCGGGTGTTCGGACTGCGCCAAGCTGCCATGCGATGTCACGAAAGGGGTTTATCGACTTGTCATCACGCTTGAGGGCGAATAACGGCTTCCGGGGTGGTTCGCCGGGGATTCGGTGGGCAACTCTGGTCTCGCGACGTCGTGCACCACCGCTGGGGCGGTCGGCCAACTTCCCTGGTGAAAGACGTACTTCACGCATCCCCGGCACTGCAGCCGGTGCGTACTTCGTTCTGGAGGAACAACATGGCAAGCATCCGTACCGCCCGCGTCATCGCCGCCGTCTCCGCCTTTCCGCTGGCCGCCGCACTCTTCACCGGCGTCGCGACGGCGGGCAACGGCGCGTTCGCGGACAACGGATCGAGCGCGTCCGTGACGAACGCCGTGGCGGGCGTCGTCGGCAGTGGCGTCGGCGGAGACAACAACGGCAACTCGTCCACCACGCAGCAGCAGGCGGTCGGCTCGGGGGCTTCGAACCAGAGCAACACCGCTCAGGTCAACGGCTCGGCGTTCACGGCCGTCAACCAGGGCAACGACAACACGTCCGTCAACTTCACCCCGCTGTGGTGGTGAGGGTGATCTGAAGGGGCCGGGTGTTGTGGGGGCGCCGGTTCTCTGAACGTTCGTGGGGGAGGCTAGGGGGCTCAGGGCTTGGGGGCTCTGAGGGCCTTGGGGGGTGACAAGCGTCTGCGCGGCGGTGCCACGGCACGCCCACGGTCACGGTCCACGTGAAGTCGACGAGCGAGGACGCCGTCCTCTTCGCCAAGGTGTACGACGTCGGCCCCGGCGGCGGTGGTC
>NZ_JBSFTY010000104.1:0-29251 GCF_053591515.1 Streptomyces sp. NPDC003011 | reverse complement strand
GGTGGCCGACGGATTTCAGGAGGCCGTCGTCCCCGTCCACCCGGCGCAGCACCGTGCGCCCCCGGTTGAGCAGGGAGGCGCACACCACCGGCCAGCAGGTGTGCAACGGCTCGACCGTCACCCTGTCCGGCGAGGCCGGCGCCCCGGCCGCGTCCAGCAACCAGTTCCCGGCGGGCACCAGGCTGAAGGTCACCAACCTGGACAACGACAAGTCCACGACAGTGGAGGTCACCTCGGTCTCCGGCAGCTGTGCCCTGCTGAACAACGCGGCCTTCGAACAGGTCCGTGAGCCCGGCAAGTTCCTGATCCGCCGGGCCGTGATCGAGAAGGTGGGGTGATGTCGTCCGCGTAGCGACCCGCTGAGGTCGGGTTCGGCTGTTCGCGGCCACGAACAGCCGAACCCGCATGTCCTGCCCCCGCGCCGGCCGCTCACGCGCATCGCATACGAGCCGTCGTCCGCGCACGTGCCCGCCCGCGTCCGCGAGCGGGAACGGCGACTCCGGGCCGTGGCGGCGCCCTCACACAGTGAATCGCGACACAGCACCACCAGGTAACACGGGGTTCACATTCGAGCAATGACCGGGAAATCGCCTGTTGACAGGCTGCCGGGCATCCACCGCGGCGTCCCAGTGCCGCAGCGCCGCAGCACCCGCACGTGCGTCTGACCCACCCCCGAAGGAAGTGGCCCGTGACCTTCAAGGCTGAGTACATCTGGATCGACGGCACCCAGCCGACCGCCAAGCTCCGTTCCAAGACGAAGATCCTGGCGGACGACGCCAAGGGTGCCGAGCTGGGAATCTGGGGCTTCGACGGGTCGTCCACGAACCAGGCCGAGGGGCACTCCTCGGACCGTGTCCTCAAGCCGGTGTTCTCCTGCCCGGACCCGATCCGCGGCGGCGACGACATCCTCGTCCTGTGCGAGGTCCTCAACATCGACATGACGCCGCACGAGTCCAACACCCGTGCCGCGCTGACCGAGGTCGCCGAGAAGTTCGCGGCGCAGGAGCCGATCTTCGGCATCGAGCAGGAGTACACGTTCTTCAAGGACGGCTACCCGCTCGGCTTCCCCAAGGGCGGCTTCCCGGCCCCGCAGGGCGGCTACTACTGCGGTGTCGGCGCCGACGAGATCTTCGGCCGTGACATCGTCGAGGCCCACCTGGACAACTGCCTCAAGGCGGGTCTGGCCATCTCCGGCATCAACGCCGAGGTCATGCCCGGCCAGTGGGAGTTCCAGGTCGGCCCGGTCTCCCCGCTGGAGGTCTCCGACCACCTGTGGGTGGCCCGCTGGCTGCTCTACCGCACCGCCGAGGACTTCGGCGTCGCCGCCACCCTGGACCCGAAGCCGGTCAAGGGCGACTGGAACGGCGCCGGCGCGCACACCAACTTCTCCACCAAGGCGATGCGCGAGACGTACGAGGCGATCATCACCGCGGCCGAGTCGCTCGGTGAGGGCTCCAAGCCGCTCGACCACGTCAAGAACTACGGCGCCGGCATCGACGACCGCCTGACCGGTCTGCACGAGACCGCCCCGTGGAACGAGTACTCCTACGGCGTCTCGAACCGCGGTGCCTCGGTCCGTATCCCGTGGCAGGTCGAGAAGGACGGCAAGGGCTACATCGAGGACCGCCGCCCGAACGCCAACGTCGACCCGTACCTCGTGACGCGTCTGATCGTCGACACCTGCTGCTCCGCGCTGGAGAAGGCCGGCCAGGTCTGATCCGCCCGACGGCTCGTGGAGGGGGCGCCCGCCGGGAACGGCGGGCGCCCCCTCGCGTTGTCAGTGGGGCGTGTCATCGTGGGGACATGGAGATCGACGGGGACCCGGCCGGCAGCCTGGCCATCAAGGTCAAGACGGAGAACTGGCAGACGCACGCCCGGATCCCGGCGGCGCGGCTGCGGGAGCTGGTGGGCCGGATCGGTGGCGCCGGGGACCGGTTCCTGACCGTCCAGCGGATACCCGACATCCCGGATGTGTTCGCCCAGGTGTGGCACGAGGAGGGCGGGGACTACCGGCTGGAACACCGGCTCGGTGAGGACGGGTTCCACGGGACGAACCTCACCGACCCCGGCCGGGTGGCCGAGCTCCTGACGGGCTGGGCGCGGCAGGAGGCCGGCTGGGACGCGGGGGTCGGGTGGGAGCCGGTCGGCCTCGGACCGCGTGAGGAGGTCCCCGAACTGCCGGACGCGGTGCGGGAGAAGGTCGAAACGCGGATACGGACACGGCTGCGCGGCGGCTACGACAGCCGCGGGGAACTGACCGACATCGCCGAGGACCACCTGGCCGACGGTGACCAGCGGCCGGTCTCCAGGGCCCAGGCCCGGGTTCTGGTGGACAGGCTGTGGCGGGAGCGGCTGGCCGAGCAGGAGGCCTGGGAGGGCGTCACCGACCCCGAGCGGCTCACCCGCGCCTTCGAGGCGCTCGACGCGGCCGGCATCACGGCCCGGGAGCACTTCGCCTGCTGCCGGAGCTGCGGCATGGCGGAGATAGGCGCGGAGGGCGAGCGGGCGCGGGGCTTCGTCTTCTTCCACCAGCAGGTGACGGAGCGCGCGGCGGAGGGGGACGCGCTGGCGCTCTACTACGGCGGGTTCGACGGCACGGACGCCACCACCACGGCCGTCGGACACGAGGTCGTCGCCGCGCTCGGCGCCGCCGGACTGTCCGCACAGTGGGACGGCAGCCCGGACAGCGCCCTCTCGGTCACACCCCTGACCTGGCACAAACGCCTGGTCGGATGAGGTCCGCACCGCCAAGTTCACGCCAAGCGACCGTCCGAGCGGTGAGAGCAGGCTCCTGGTGGCGGCCGGTGTCTGCTTCAATGGGGCCATGGCCAGCATGCAGAAGCACACCGCGACGGGTCGCCATGACCTCGAGCCCTTCTGGCCCTCCCGTCAGCACCACGACTTCGACCGGGTGTGTTGCCGCGCGATGAACGCGCCGGCCCTCTAAAGCCGTACACCCCGGCCTTCGGCCAGCGCGAAACGACGTAGGTCCCTCGACGGGCCCGACCACGAACTCGGTGCCGTCGACCTCCCGGCCAACTCCTCGCGCGAAAGAGCTGACGTCTCATGGCGACCACTCGTTCCCTCTCCCCCGCCCCGCTCACCGGCCCGTCCGTCCCGGCCAACGGCTCCGCCCGGCACCGTCTGCGCGCCGTCGACCGGGACGAGGTGGTCGAGATCGCGGACTTCCTGCCGCCGGGTGCCACCTGGCTGCCCGCTCCCCCGCACACCCTGCCCGAGCTGCCGGGCCGGCCGCCGATGATCGGCTACCTGGTGCTCGTGCCGGCCGACCGGCAGCCGCCGTTCCCGCCGGCCGCGGTGCCCGGCCGTCCGGTCGCGGCGACCGCGCCGGAGGCGGACGAGCAGGGGGCCGGCGCGGTCGAACCGCTCGTGCGGGTCGACACCGTGCGCCGCACCGCCGCCGTGGACGGGCGTGAACTCGACCTGACCTACCTGGAGTTCGAGCTCCTCGCCCATCTCGTCGGTCACCCGCACCGGGTGCACACCCGCGACCAGCTGGTCGGCACGGTGTGGGGGTACGGACATGTGGGCGACGGCCGTACCGTCGACGTCCACATCGCCCGGCTGCGCCGCAAGCTGGGCGCCGAGCACCGCCGGGCGATCCAGACGGTCCGGCGGGTCGGCTACAAGTACGCGCCGCCGGCCGGACGCTGACCGTCTGCCGACAGCAGACACCGGTTCCCACCCGCGGCCGGACCGGGCAGAGTCGCCGGTATGAGACTTCTGCTGCTGGGCGGGACCGAGTTCGCGGGACGGGCCGTCGCGGAGGCGGCCCTCGGGCGCGGCTGGGACGTGACGGTGTTCCACCGGGGACGCCACGAACCGCCCGCCGGGGTGCGGTCGCTGCACGGCGACCGCACCGCGCCCGACGGGCTCGCCGCCCTGGACGGGGCCGACGGCGACTGGGACGCCGTCGTCGACACCTGGTCGGCGGCGCCCCGGGCGGTACGGGACGCGGCGCGGCTGCTGCGGGACCGCGCCCGCCGGTACGTGTACGTGTCGAGCTGCTCGGTGTACGCCTGGCCCCGGGAGGCCGGGTACACCGAGGACGCGCCGCTGGTGGAGGGCGCGTCCGCCGACGCCGGACAGAGCGACTACGCCCGGGACAAGCGGGGTGGCGAGCTGGCCGCCGTCGAGGCGTTCGGCGCGGAGCGCTCCCTGCTGGTGCGGGCGGGCCTGATCCTCGGGCCCTACGAGAACATCGGCCGGCTGCCGTGGTGGCTGACCCGGATGGCCCGCGGCGGACCCGTCCTCGCCCCCGGGCCGCGTGAGTCGCCCCTCCAGTACGTCGACGTCCGTGACCTCGCCCGGTGGATCCTGGACTCGGTGGAACGGGGGACCGGCGGGCCGTACAACCTCGTCGGCCCGCCGGGGCACGCCACCATGGGTTCGCTGCTCGACGCGTGCCTGGCCGTCACCGGGGCGCACGCCGAGCCGCGCTGGACCGACCCGGAGACGATCCTCGACGCGGGCATCGAGCCGTGGCTGCACCTGCCGGTGTGGCTGCCGCCGGGCAGCGAGGGGTACGCGTCCGTGCACGGCGCGGACGTCTCCCGGGCCCTCGCGGCGGGTCTGTACTGCCGTCCGGTCGAGGACACCGTGGCCGACACCTGGCGGTGGCTGCGGGACATCGGCGGCGTACCGCCGCAGCGCCCGGACCGGCCGGTGGTGGGCCTCGACCCGGAGCTGGAGGCGAAGGTCCTCGCGGCGGGCGGGGGTGTACCTGGCACCACCCCCTGACCGGGCGTCCAGGCCCCGTGTCCCGCGCCGCCGCCTCCGCCAGACTGACGTCATGACCATTGCGACGAAAAGCGGCGGCGACAGCGCACGGGTGCGGGGTGTCGGACGGGCGGCGCTACGGGGGCTGGGACTGGCGCTGGTGGTGCTGCCGGGGGCGGTGCTCTGCTTCACGCTCTCCGTGGTGTCGATCGCGCTGATCCCGATCGGGGTCGGGATCGTCACCACGCCGTGGGTGCTCACCGGGGTCCGGGTGTTCGCCGACTGGCGGCGGGTCCTGGCGGCCGAGTGGTACGGGGTGCGGATCCCGTCGGCGTACCGGCCCCTGCCCGAGGACGCCAACCCCTGGACGCGCACCTTCGGCATGCTCCGTGACCCCGCGACCTGGCGGGACCTGCGGTGGCTGCCGGTGGACATGACGGCCGGGTTCGTCACCGCGCTGCTGCCGGCCGCGCTGCTGCTCTACCCCCTGGAGGGGTTCGCGCTGGCGGCCGGGCTGTGGCGGGTGTTCCCCGACGGGTACTGGTACGGGTTCGTGCCGGTGACCGGGCAGGGCTCCGCGTTCGCCGCCGCCGGGCTGGGTCTCGTCCTGCTCTTCTTCGCGCACTTCCTCACCCCGCGGCTGCTGGAGGCGCACTTCCTGCTGACCCGGTCCGTGCTCGCCTCCGGCCAGCGCGAACTGGCCGAGCGGGTGCGGGTGCTGACCGAGACCCGGCGGGACGCGGTCGACACCTCGGCGGCCGAACTGCGGCGCATCGAGCGGGACCTGCACGACGGGGCGCAGGCCCGGCTGGTCGCCATGGGCATGGACCTCGGCACCGTCGAGGTGCTCCTGGAGAAGGACCCGGAGCAGGCCAGGCGACTGCTCGCGCAGGCCCGTCAGTCCTCCGCCGACGCGCTCGCCGAACTGCGCGACCTGGTCCGCGGGATCCACCCGCCGGTGCTCGCCGAGCGCGGACTGGGCGACGCGGTACGGGCGTTGGCGCTGCGGCTGCCGGTCGCCACCGAGGTGGACGTGGAACTGCCCGGCCGGCCGGACGCGCCCGTGGAGTCGGCGGCGTACTTCGCGGTCAGCGAGGTGCTGACCAACGCGGTCAAGCACGCCGGCGCCGACCGGATCTGGATCGACCTGCACCACGCGCGGGCCGAGGGCATGCTGCGGATCTCGGTCACGGACAACGGCAGGGGCGGCGCGGCGACCGGGGCGGGCTCGGGCCTTGCCGGGGTCGAACGGCGACTGGGTACATTCGACGGCGTCCTGGCCGTCAGCTCGCCCGCGGGCGGTCCCACCATGGTCACCATGGAGATCCCTTGCGCGTTGTCCTAGCCGAAGACCTGTTCCTGCTGCGCGACGGACTCGTCCGGCTCCTGGAGGCCTACGACTTCGAGATCGCCGCCGCCGTCGAGACCGGGCCCGAGCTGGCCCGTGCGCTGGCCGAACTGGAGCCGGACGTCGCCGTGGTCGACGTCCGGCTCCCGCCCACGCACACCGACGAGGGCCTGCAGTGCGCGCTCGACGCCCGCCGGAACAGACCCGGGCTGCCGGTGCTGGTGCTGTCCCAGCACGTGGAGCAGCTGTACGCGCGCGAGCTGCTCGCCGACGGCAGCGGCGGGGTCGGGTATCTGCTCAAGGACCGGGTCTTCGACGCGGAGCAGTTCGTGGACGCCGTACGGCGGGTGGCGGCGGGCGGGACGGCGATGGATCCGCAGGTGATCCAGCAGCTGCTGTCCCGGCGGGCGGCCGGCGACCGGCCGCTGGGCCGGCTGACCCCGCGCGAACGGGAGGTGCTGGAGCTGATGGCCCAGGGCCGTACCAACGCGGCCATCGCCGAGAAGCTCGTCGTGACGGAACGGGCGATCGCCAAACACACCTCCAACATCTTCGCCAAACTGGGCCTGGAGGTGTCGGACGACGACAACCGCCGCGTCCTTGCGGTTCTCGCCTATCTGGACCAGGACCGCTGAACAGGGCCCCTTGTTTCGCACATGCCGTGTTGGATCAGCAACTGCGGGTATTACAGAGGTAGTTGTGTCTGCATGGGCGTACGAATCTCTCATCAATTTCTGAGACGGCTGAACACCCGTGGGGCTCCCTGCGTATGGAAGGGAGCCGCTTCACTCCTGTCGGGCGCCTCGATGCTGCCCCGCAAGGAAGTCAGAGGAGTTCCATGGGACGCAACACACGTAAACGCCGTTCGTCGATGGCCACGAAGGCCGTGGCAGCATCGGCGGCCCTAGCGCTCGGTGGGGGCGGGCTGATCTGGGCGAACTTCTACGCTTCTGCGCACGAGTCCGACGACTCGTCGCGGAACCAGACCAAGGCCGCCACCGCGCAGGTGGCCACCATTTCCTGCCCGGATGTGGGGCAGAAGCTGACGAGCGTGCCCGACGGGGCCCGCGCAGGTGTCGACAAGGAGCTGGCGAACCTCGACAAGCAGATCACCGAGGCCTACGCACGGCTCGCTTCCACGCGCCAGGCCCAGGCAGGTGACTCGGGCTTCGTGCAGAACGCGATCGTCGGCCCCCTCAAGGAGAAGCGGGCCGCCACGATCGACCGGATCCGGATCAGCATCCAGCGGGTCGGCGGGCAGACACAGGATCTGAGCCGACTCGCCCCCTGCACCCCGCAGGCCGCCACGCCGGAGACCAACGCCGGTGAGGGCGACGGCGGTCAGAACCAGGACGGCGGCCAGAACGACGGCGGCCAGCAGAACGGTGACGGCCAGAACGGTGACGGCCAGCAGAACGACGGCGGCCAGGACGACGGTCAGCAGGCCGGCAACGGCGGTCAGGGCGGCAACGGCCCGGTGGCGGCCGACTTCCAGGACATCACCACCGTCCAGCCCAACAGGCAGCTGGGCGTCGGCGCGAACGGTCTCGCCGCGAACGGCAGGTCCGGTTCGCGGGGCACCTTCACCACGGTCTGCGGCACCAACGGGAACGACAACCACAACACGGACAACGTGATCGTCGCCCCCGGTGTCACCAACGGCGCGCACCACCTGCACGACTACGTCGGCAACCAGAACAACGACGCGTTCGCGAGCGACGAGGACCTGGCGGCGGCCGACACCACCTGCCAGAACCAGGGCGACAAGTCGTCGTACTTCTGGCCGGTGCTGCGTCTGCAGGACGGCACGCAGGACTTCGACCAGAACAACGCCGGTGGCGGCACCGAGGGCAACGTCGGCAAGATCCTCGAACCCGTCCAGGCGCAGCTCAAGTTCGTCGGCAACAAGAAGAGCAAGGTCGTCGCGATGCCGACCGGCCTGCGCATCATCACCGGTGACGCCAAGGCGTTCGTCAACGGTCTCGCCAACGCCAACGTCAACTGGAGCTGCACCGGCTTCGAGGACCGGCAGCTGAAGGACAAGTACCCGATCTGCCCCGAGGGCAGTGACGTGGTCCGCGTGTCCAACTTCCAGAGCTGCTGGGACGGGCAGAACATCGACAGCGCCAACCACCGCACCCACGTGGCGTTCGTCCAGGCCGACGGCACCTGCGCCAACGGCTTCAAGGCGATCCCGCAGCTCCAGGTCCGTCTGGTCTACGACGTTCCGGCCCCGGTCATCGAGAACGGCCAGGTCGTGAACCCGTTCGCGGTGGACACCTTCCCGGAGCAGCTGCACAAGCCGATCACCGACCACAACGACTTCATCAACTTCTTCTCCCAGAACACGATGAACAAGATGGTCAACTGCATCAACACCGGCAAGAAGTGCAAGTGATCACCGAGTGATCCACTGAGAGAGCCGGCGGTGAGGTTTCCTCACCGCCGGCTCTCCGCTGTGCGGGGCCCGGTCAGTGACCGGAGTGCGTGGCACCGTCGGAGGGCTCCCCCGACTCGTGCGCGGCGTGGTCCGTGCCCTCCTCGATGTCGCCGCCGAGGGTGTCCCGCAGCGCCGTCACGGTGCTGGTCTCCCCCACGGCCACCCACTTGCGGCCGACCAGGTAGTGACCGCCGTAGTCCTTCGCCCCGTTGATCCACTCGCGCTGGCCGCGGTCGGTGCTGAAGGTGGCGAGGATGAACTTGCCGTCGGGGTTCTTGCAGACGGCCTGGCGGATCTCGTCGGCGTCGGTCTGCATGTTCGGCGTGCACTCCACCTCGGCCGCCAGGTGCTCCAGGCTGCCGGTGGCCGTCCGCGGTACGGCGTCCTTCGCCTCGCCGGAGCCGCAGCCCGCCAGCGCCAGCAGCAGCGCCGCGCCGATCGGCACGAGCATCGGTCGGGTCACCCTCATCTGTTCCTCCGGAGTCGCACGCATCAGACCATGCCTCGGCCGGCCCCGGCGAGGGGCCTGTCCCCTTCGATACGGCTGCGGGGCCCGCCCCGCTCAAAATCAGGTGCCCCGACCGGCACACCGGTGCGAGGGTGTCCTGGTGAACCAGGACTGGGAAGACCGCGTGACGGCCGTCTGGGCCACCTTCGACGACTACGCCGAACAGGACGCGGCCGACTTCCGGGCGGTGATCGACACCCTCGTCGCCGAGCTGCCGGACGGCAGCCCGCTCGGCCCCTTCGAGCAGGCCTGCGCCTGGGACTCGACCGGCCATTCGGACAAGGCCGTCCCGCTGTACCGGGAGGCGCTCGCCCTCGGCCTGAGCGGCTACCGAGGGCGACGCGCCAGGATCCAGCTCGCCAGTTCCCTGCGCAACATCGGGCAGGCGGAGGAGGGCGTCAAGCTGCTGACCCCGGAACTGGACGCCCCCTCGGACGAGTTGGACGACGCGGTACGGGCGTGTCTGGCGCTGTGCCTGTCCAGCCTCGGCCGCGACCGCGAGGGCCTGTCCCTCGTGCTGGGCGCCCTGGCCCCCCATCTGCCGCGCTACCAGCGGTCGATGGCGAACTACGCCCGCGCCCTGGTCACGCCGGAGAACTGATTCTCCCGGGTGGCGGTGACCATCCGACGATTCGCTCGTTCTGCTGAACGTGCAGTCACAGGATGTCGCCCCGCCCCCCGCACCCGCCGCCGCCTCCTCGTCCGACCCTCTCGTCGACGTCGAACAGGCCGAGGCCGCACTCGTCGAGCACTACCCGCGGCTCGTCCGGCTCGCCTATCTGGTGCTGCCGCCGGGGCTCGGCCGGAGCCGGCGCGTCCTGACCGCGCACGCCCTCACCCAGCGCGCCCTGCCCCGGGGCCGGACGCCCGCGCCCGTGATCCCGGCCCAGTCGGCCGGCCGCGACGGCGACCCGGGGTACGCCCTCGTCCGCCTCCAGGTGCTGCGTACGGCGCTGGCGGCGGGCCTGCCGCTCAGGCTCCGGGCGTGGCCCCGGCGCTCCCAGCTGCCGCCGGTGCTGCCCCAGGTGTGGGGCCTCAAGCTCTTCCCCCGCTCGGGCGGCGCCGACGAACTCGCCCTGGACCAGCGGCTGTCCGCCCTGTCCGGCCCGGCCCGTGCCGCGTATGTGCTGCGCGGCCTGGAGAAGCTCCCGGACGGCGACGTACGCGAGGTGCTGGAGGCCGCGGGCGTCGCGGACGCGGACGCCGCGCTGGACGAGGCCGACGAGGTCCCCGCGCGGTACGCGCTGCTCGACTCCCCCGAGTTCGACCCCTGTTCGCTCCAGGCACGGCCCACCGACCTGATGCGCCGCAGGCAGCACCTGAAGGCGGCGCTCGCCGCGGCCGCCGCCGTCGCCGTGTGCGGCGCGCTGCTCGGCCTGCCCGGTGACGGCTGGGGCCCGGACGGCGCCGCAGCCCCGCCGTACGCCCAGAACCCGGCGGCCCGGGCCGCCCTGGACCCGGCCGCGCTGACCAGGGTCCCGCCCGCCGCGTGGGAGTCCGCCACCCGCACCGACTTCTCCGTGTGGCCCGCGCGCGGCGAACTCACCCGCGACACGGCTCTGCTGCGCCGCGCCCTCGCCGTCTGGGCCCGCCCCGGCGAGACCGTCCAGGTGTCCGCGACCCCCGGCACCCCGTCGGGCGGCCCCGCCGGACCGCCCCAGCTGCTGTACGCGGGGATCGTCGACAACGCGCGGGTGGTGATCCTCCACGACGGTCTGCGCATCGCCCGGTACGCCGAGCCGAAGGACGGCACCAAGGGCGCCGCGCTCGACTTCGCCCGGGTCGACGGCGCGACCGGGGCCGGGGCGAGCGCGGTGGTGCTCGGCCGGGCCGACGGCAACGTCCGCTATCTGACGGCGCCCTGGGTGACGAAGGCGGCCGAGCGGGACCTGCTGAAGCCGGGCTCCGGTGCGATGGACCTCACGCTGACCGACGGCATCACCGCGCCGCTGGCCAGCCCCGCCGTCCGGACCGGCGCCTGCACTTCGTGGAACGTGCTCCAGCTGACGGACGCCTCCGGCACCCGGATGCTGACCGACCTGGGCGAGCTGGTTCCGGCCCGCCTCACCACCGGGCGGCCCGGGTCGGCGCACGAGGCGTCCGGGGCTCGGGCACTGCGCGCCTGGGCGCCGTTCGCCTGCTCCCTGTCGGCCGTGCGCGCCGCGGGCGTGCGGAGCGTGAACGCCTGGGAGTTCGCCGCGCAGCCGCTGCCCGACGCGAGCGGATCGGCGGCGTGGGTGTGCGTCCGGGCAGAGACCTGGCGGGGCGGCGGGACGCGCGTCCTGGCGCAGTTCCACACGCCGGGCGGGGCCTACGGGGCGGTCGCGGCGAAGGCCGAGAACGTGCCGGCCTGCGGTCCGCGCGACCCGCACGTCCTGGCCGGGGTGCTGTGGAAGTCGGGGGCGGGGTCCTGGTACCTGCTGGCCGCCGGCAGCCGGAACACCGCGTCGATCACGGCGACGGGCGGAGCGGGCGGCTCCGCGCGGGGCAACCTGCTGGCCGTGAAGACCGAGCAGGGGGCACAGGCCGGGCTGAGGGGAACCTTGGAGAGCGGGCGGACGATCAACGGACTGGGCTGACCGGCCGGGCGGAACTCCGGTCGTATGCGGGGATGTTGACGATGGAGACGGTCCGGCCGTGTGAGCGTCCTGTGCCGGACAGGTGAACACCGATGGCTGGTCCGGCCCGTTCGGGGCCGGATTCGATCGGTAAGGTGTTCGTATGACTACCGGGGTGCGCCGCAGAATGGGTGTCGAGGAGCGGCGGCAGCAGTTGATCGGCGTCGCTCTGGAGCTGTTCGGCCGCCGGTCGCCCAACGAGGTCTCCATCGACGAGATAGCCGCGGCCGCCGGTATCTCACGGCCCCTGGTCTACCACTACTTCCCCGGCAAACTCAGCCTGTACGAAGCCGCGTTGAAGCGCGCCGCCGACGATCTGGCGAGCCGGTTCGTGGAGCCGCACGAGGGTCCGCTCGGGGCGCGGCTGCTGCGCGTGATGCACCGCTACTTCGACTTCGTCGACGCCCACGGGCCCGGTTTCTCGGCGTTGATGCGCGGCGGCCCGGCGGTCACCGTGGGCGGGCCCCACGCCATGGGCGCCACCTCGGCGACGAACGCGCTCATCGACTCCGTACGGCAGGCCGCGTACGACCAGGTCCTGTCGCATCTGGGGGTGACGGACCCGCCCGCGCGACTGGAGCTGGTCGTCCGCTCCTGGATCTCGCTCGCCGAGTCGACCGCGCTGATCTGGCTGGACGGCCGGCCCATCCCGCGCGCCGAACTGGAGGTGCAGCTCGTGCACGACTTCGCCGCGCTCACGGCCGTGAGCGCGGCGCACGACGAGGAGATGAGCGGGCTGCTGCGCCGTGTGCTGAAGGACGAGCCGGGCGACGGGCCGTTCAGCGACCTGGCCGCCCGGCTGCTCGCGCTGGCGTCCTGACCGGCGTCGTCAGCGGTCGACCTTGCGGTAGGAGGCGTCGAGGTCCCGCACCTCGGCGGAGGCGTGCAGGACGAAACCGTCCTCCTCGACGTGCCGGGTGAGCAGCTCCACCACGGTCTCGGTCAGCTTCGCCTTGGTCTCCTCGGTGCGCCCGGCGAGCAGGCCGATGGTCACGTGGACGACCGCGTGCCCCTCCTCCTCGTGGCCGACCAGCGTGTACTCGCCGCGGCGGAACTGGGTCTTGCACGCCTCCGGCTTCGCCGCCGCGATCTCGATGGTGGCCGCGTGCAGGGCGTCGGCGAAACCGGCCCGGTCGAAAGCGGACGCCATCGTGGCGGAGTAGTCGACGGTGATCTGCGGCATGAGGGCTCCTGTCCTAGGTCAACAGGGGTCACCCTAGTTCTTCAGTTGCAGGGCCAGCATGGCGATGTCGTCCTCGCGGTCGTGGCCGAAGCAGGCCAGGAGCGTGTCGCACAGGGCGTCCGGGCCGGGCAGGGCGCCGGAGGCGGCCGCGCGGAGCTGTTCCATGGAGACCTCCAGGTCCGTGCCCCGGTTCTCGATCAGGCCGTCGGTGACCATGAGGAGCCGGTCGGTGGGGTCGAGGAACAGCTCGGTGGGCTCCGGGTGGGGCAGGCCCAGGCCGAGCAGCGGGCCGGCCGCCTTGGCGTAGTCGGCGGTGCCGGTGTCCCGGACGATCAGCGGCGGGATGTGGCCGGCGTTGGCGATGCGGACGCGCCCGGTGGCGGGGTCGACCAGGATCAGGCAGACGGTGGCCGTGACGTCGGGGTGGTAGTGCTGGAGCATCCGGTCGAGGCGCCCGGCGAGCACCGCAGGGTCGCTCTCGTCGACGCAGTAGGCGCGCAGCGCGTGCCGGATCTCGACCATGACGGTGGCCGCCTCCAGCGAGTGCCCGACCACGTCGCCGACCGCGGCGAGCACGCCGTCGGGGGTGCGCAGCGCGGCGTAGAAGTCGCCGCCGATCTCGGTGTCCCGGGACGCGGGCACGTAGCGGACCACGACCTCCATGCCGGGCAGTTCGGGCAGCCGGTGCGGCTGGGGCAGGAAGCTGTGCTGGAGGGTGAGGGCGACGTGCCGCTCAACCTGGTACATGAGCAGCGGCTCGGCGGCCAGCGCGGTGGCCTGGGCGAGCCGGGCCACCAGGGCCTCGTCCTCCGGGTTCACCGGGCGCGTCCCGCGGGTGGGCGTGGCCAGGCACACCGCGGAGTTGCCGTCCTGGGTGAGGTTCAGCACCAGGCGGGCGTCGTGCTGCACGCCGGGGCGGAAGAACCCGGCGGGCCACATCGGCGCCGACACCGTGGTGATCTGCACCCCGGCCTGCCCCCGGGTGAGCCGCCGCAGCAGATGGGCCACGGCCCGGTGGGCGCTCTCGTCGGGCAGCGCGAGCGAGGTGCGGTCCCGGGAGGTGGCGCGCACCAGGTCGTCGTCCGGGCCGAGCACGAAGACGGCGGCGGGGGCGCCGGTGAGCCGCGCGGTGCCGTCGGCGGCGGCGTCGGCGAGCTCCTGGAGGGAGCGTGCCGCCTGGATGGTGACGATCGTCTCCGACAGCAGCGTCAGCCGCCGGGCCAGCGCCTGGTCGCCGGCCCGCAGCCGCGCGGCGCGCACCGCGGCCCGGACCACCGCGTCGATCTCCTCGGGCTCGGCGGGCACCGTCAGATAGGCCTCGCCGCCCGCGTCCAGGCCCTGGCAGCGGTCACCGGGGGCCACGGCGGCGGCCGAGAAGTGCACGACGGGCAGGCCGGCCATGTGCGGCCGCGCCTTGAGCCGGCGGCACAGTTCGAAGCCGCTCATGTCCGGCAGGCCCACGTCGACGAGGGCCACGTCGGGCAGGGTGCCCTTGCGCAGCCGTACGTCGAGTTCGACGAGTGCCTCGGCGCCGGTCGCGACCGGAACGACCTGGTGACCGGCGCGGCGCAGCACGGCGCCCATGGCGTACCGGCTGGCCGCCACGTCGTCCACGACCAGCACGGTCGTGTCTGTCCGCTTGCCGTCGACGTCCATATCAGCCCCTGGACACACCGGTGGGGCAGACCGGGTTCGGGGTCTGCCCCACCAAGGTAATGCCCTTGTCAGGGAGTCGGCGAGAATACGGCCACGGTCCGCCCCGGAACGGCGAACGTGCCCGATACCCGCTCATGGGACGCGGACTTGACGATAGGGTCCGCGCCCGCCGCCTGCACCGGGTGCAGCCGGTAGCCGGTCCCGGCGAGCGTGCCGACCCGCTGCTCCTGCCGCTGCGGCGTCGCGTTGAACACGACGACCAGGTCCCCGAGCCGCATGGTGATCACTCCGGGCGTCTCGTCCCTCCCGGACAGCGGGAAGGAGAGCGCCGACTGCACCTGCCCGGCCGTGTCGAGGGAGAAGACCCGCTCCGTCGTACGAATCCGCAGCAGATCCCGGTACGCGGCCGAGGAACCCTCGATCTGCGGGCAGCCGACCCGCACGGTGTTCAACAGGGGTTTGGCGTACGGCCACTTGGAGGCGTTGTCGGCCGCCGTCGGCAGTCCGCGTCCGAAGCCGTTGCCGTCCCGGCAGTTCCAGTGCACGGCGTTGAACCAGTCGCCGCTGTCGTAGGAGTTGCGGTCCAGGGACTTGGAGCGCAGCAGGTCGGTGCCGGCCTGGGAGAGCGCCGGGCCCTGCGAGAGGGTGGCCGTGGCCATGGCGAGGACCTGCATGCGGGCCCGGTCGGACGGGGAGGTGTCCGCCGGCAGTTTGAAGGCGAGCGCGTCGAACAGGGTCTCGTTGTCGTGCGCGTCGGCGTAGGCGAGGGCGTCGCCGGGGGCGTCCGCGTAGCCGGCGGGAGCGCCGTTGTAGTCGACCTGGGCGCCGGTGACCTGCTGGCCGGCGGTGTCGGTGAAGGCAAAGTCTTTGAGGTTGCCGGAGAGTCCCACCTTGATCAGGTCCTGGTAGTGCAGGAGCCGGGCCTTCTGCTCGGCCGGAGTGCCGTTGCCCGTCGACGGGCCGGGGTCGGTGTACAGGCCGGACGCGAAGCCCTGGACGCCGGGGTCCTCGTCGAAGGGGCCGCCGCCGCGCACGGCGTCACGGGCCCGGTCGGAGAAGGTGGCGACGCCGGTGCCGGCCATGTTCCGCTGCGTGGCCTGCACGAAGCGGGCGTCGTCGGCGGCCTCGCCGAAGTTCCAGCCCTCGCCGTACAGGATGATCTTCTTGCCGTCGACGCCGTCCTCGGCGAGGGTCAGCGCGTCCAGGGCCTTCCTGACCGCGAGGATGTTGGCCTTCGGGTGGTGGCCCATGAGGTCGAAGCGGAAACCGTCGACCTTGTACTCCTTGGCCCAGGTGACGAGGGAGTCGACGACCAGCTTGCCCATCATGGCGTTCTCGGTGGCGGTGCCCGCGCAGCAGGTGCTGGTGGCCACCGAGCCGTCGGCGAGGAGCCGCTGGTAGTAGCCGGGGACGACCTTGTCGAGCACGCTGGTGTCCGCCTGGCCGCTCGCGGCCGTGTGGTTGTAGACGACGTCCATGACGACCCTGAGGCCGTCCTCGTTCAGCGCCTTGACCATCTCGCGGAACTCGACGGTACGGGCGGTGCCGTCGGGGTCCGTCGCGTACGAGCCCTCGGGGACCGTGTAGTGGTAGGGGTCGTAGCCCCAGTTGTAGGCGTCCTTCGCGGCGGCCTTCGCCACGCACTCCTGCTGCTGGTCGGAGTCGGCCGGGTAGGAGGCCAGGTCGCAGCCGGCGGTCGCCTGGTCGGACGTCTTCTCGGGGACGGTGGCGATGTCGAAGGCGGGCAGCAGGTGCACGTACGACGTGCCCGCCTTCGCCAGCTCACGCAGGTGCCGGGAGCCGTCGCTGTCCTGGTCGGTGAAGGCGAGGTAGGTGCCCGGGTCGGCCGCCGTCCGGTCCGCGACGGAGAAGTCCCGGATGTGCAGCTCCTGGATCTGGGCGTCCTTGAGGGGCACGGCCTTCGGCTTGGCCAGCGAGGACCATCCCTCGGGGGCGAGGGAGCCGTCGCCGAGGTCGACGACCAGGCTGCGCCGGGAGTCGGTGGTCAGGGCGAGGGAGTAGGGGTCGGTGACCTTGTTGGTGACGACCTTGCGGACACTGGGCGCCCAGACCGTCACGACGTACCGATAGGCCTTGTTCTTCCACGACTTCGGGCCGGTCACGGACCAGACCCCGGTGGTGGCGTCGCGCTTCATGGGGACCGTGGAGCCGTCCAGTTCGAGCTTGACGGACTGCGCGGTCGGCGCCCAGACAGCCAGCGTGGGGCGGCCCTTGCTGAAGGCCGGCCCGAGCTCCGCCTTCTTCGCCGCGGGGTACAGGTCGTCGAGTACGCCGGCGATCTGGACGCCCGTCGCGGCGAGTACAGCGCCGTTCGCCGCCCGCTGGGAGGCGACGACCTGGCCGCTCAGTGCGCCGCGCACCCGGTCGCGGTCGCGCGGGTCGACGGACCAGGCGGTGGAGTCCTTCAGATGCGGGAACTTCGCCTTCTGGGCGTCGGTCAGCGTGGTCTTCGACAGCCGGAGCCATCTCTCGTCGTCGCTGCTCAGCGTTCCGTCCCGCACCTCGATCGAGCCGTCGTGGGAGGCCAGCAGCTGGGTGGAGGCGGCCGCGGCGGAGCCGTTCCAGACGACCGTGTTCCGGTCGATCCACACCGCCTCGGACGTGGTGAGGTCCAGTGCGGCGGCGGAGCCGGCCGGCTGCGGGAGCAGGTACTTCTGCTCGCCGCTCAGCAGCCACACCTCATGGCCGTTCGCCGTGAGGTCCAGCGACTGGTCGGTGGGCAGGTCCTTCTCGTCGCCCCGGTGGAGGATGTAGCTGAGGCTGGTGGCACCGCCGGTGAGCGGTACCTCGAAGACCGCGCCGTAGCTGTCGGTCCGCACCGGCTTCAGGGGGCTCGACCAGTCGGTGGGCTGCGCGGCGCCCGTCCACACGTGCAGGCCCCAGCCGTCGTACTCCCCGTCGGCGCGGTGGTAGTGCAGGACGGCCTTGGACTCGTCCTGCGCCGGGTACTCGGGCCGCTCGGTCCGTACGGCCTCCTTGCCCTGCTCGATCCAGACCTCGCCGGTCTGGGTGACGTCGATCGTGCGGTCGGCGGAGACGTCCTTGTCGCCGTCCTTGTCGATGACGAGGAAGCTGACGTTCGAGGCGCCGGGCTTCAGCTTGACGTAGGCGAAGGCGCCGTACGCGTCCCGGCCGGTGAAGGGGTGGCTGTCCGGCCAGGTGGTCGACTCGCCGTCGGCGAGGTCGCCCCAGGCGTACAGGCCCCAGTCGGCGTAGTCGCCGTCGGCGCGCTGGTAGTGGACGATTGCGTGGTCGCGGGAGGAGGCGGAGGGGATCTCGGGAGCGGGCGGGGTGCCGGTGACGCTTTCCGCGGTCGCGCTCGCCGTGCGGCCCGCCGCGTCGATGACGACCGCCTTGTAGCGCAGGGCGGTTCCGGCCGGTACGTCGTCGCCGACGGTGTGCGTGACCTTGTACGGGGCGTGGTCGGCGGAGCCAAGGGTCTGCCACGCGCCGTCGCCGGTCTGGGCGGCGAAGACGACCCGGTTGAGCCGGCCGCCGGCCACCTCGGCGGTGAGCTCGACGGTGCCGGTGGCACCGGTGGCCGGGGCCCTGAGGGTGATCGCCGGCTTGGTGGCGGGCTCGGTGGGCGGGCCGGCCGCCTTGAGGACGATCGCCGCTCCGGCCGGGACGGTGACGGTGATCTTCTTGTCGGCGTCGGAGGTCGTCGTGGCGGACGTGCCGTGGATGCCCCGGAACCGCATGCCCGCCGCGCCGGTCGCGAAGGTCGCCGTCGTCGCCTGTTCGGCGTTGTTGAAGGCGACGACGTACTCGGTGCCGGACCTGGCGTCGGTGCGGGAGAAGGCGTAGACACCGGGACCGTCGGCCGCGTACCGCTCGCTCTGCACGCCGTCCGTCAGCGCGGGGTTCGCCTTGCGCAGCGCGGCGAGGCGGGCGATCTGCCGGTAGAGCGGTGCTCTCGTGTCGTACGCGTCGCTGGCGTGGGTGCGGTCGGTGCCGATCTCGTCGTCGTCGAGGTAGTCGGCCGTGCGGGAGGCGAACATCGTCTGGCGGGCGTCCTTGTCGCCCCCTGAGCCGGTGAAGCCCTGCTCGTCGCCGTAGTAGACGACGGGGTTGCCGCGGCTGAGGAACATCAGCTCGTTGGCGAGCTTGTCCTTCCGCAGCAGTTCCGCGTCGGTGGCCTTCGGGTTGTCCTGGTTCAGGAAGGTCCCGATGCGGCCCATGTCGTGGTTGCCGAGGAAGGTGACCTGCTCGTACGCGTTGGCCTTGTCGGTCGTGTACTTGTAGTCGTCGCCGAAGACGGACGCGAGCTCGCGCGCGCTGCCGCCCTGGGAGGCGTACTCGCGGGCCGCCTGCTGGAACGGGAAGTCGAGCGTGGCGTCGAGGCGGCCCTGGGTGACGTACGGCGACGTGACCGACGTGTCGGCGGAGTAGACCTCGCCGAACATGAAGAAGTCGTCACGCCCCTGCCGGGCCGCGTAGGCGTCCAGCGCCGTCGCCCACTGGGTCCAGAACTCCATGTCGACGTGTTTCACGGTGTCGATCCGGAAGCCGTCGATGTCGAAGTCCCGCACCCAGCGCTGGTAGATCCTCTCCATGCCGCTGACGACCTCGGGGCGTTCGGTCCACAGGTCGTCGAGGCCGGAGAAGTCTCCGTACGTGGTCGACTCGCCGGCGTAGGTCGAGTCGCCGCGGTTGTGGTACATCGTCGGGTCGTTGAGCCAGGACGGGACCTTGGCGTCCTTCTTGGCGGCGGGCACGACGGGGGTGCGCGGGAAGGAGTCGGCGTCGACCTGCGGGAACTCGCCCGTGCCCGCGTGGTCCGCGTCGTCGAAGGGCTCGCCGTCCTTCGTCAGGTACGGGAAGGCGCCCTTGGAGAGGTAGTCGTAGGACTTCTCCTCGTAGTCGACGACGTCGGCCGTGTGGTTGGTGATGACGTCGAAGAAGACCTTCATGCCCTTGGCGTGCGCCTTGGAGATGAGGGTCCTCAGGTCCTCGTTGGTGCCGAAGTGCGGGTCGACCTGGGTGAAGTCGGTGATCCAGTACCCGTGGTAGCCGGCCGAGGCGTCGCTGCCGGTGCCCTGCACGGGCTGGTTCTTGAAGATCGGGGCCATCCACAGGGCGGTGGTGCCCAGGCCCTTGATGTAGTCGAGCTTCCCGGTCAGGCCCTTGAGGTCGCCGCCCTGGTAGAAGCCCTTGTCGGTGGGGTCGTAGCCGGTGGCGAGGCGGGAACCGGTCAGGCCGCCGCGGTCGTTGGCGCTGTCCCCGTCGGCGAAGCGGTCCGGCAGGACGAAGTAGAACTGCTCGCGGGTGAGGTCGTGGCGGGCGGCGGTCTTCGCCAGCCTCGCGTCGGACGGGGGCGCCGGCGGGGCGTCGGCCCGGGCGGCGAGGGGCTGGACGAGCGCTGCGGTCAACGCGGTCGCGATGACCGCGGCGACCCGTCCGGCGTGGGTGGTGCGGCGCCTCGACGGCACCGGCCATCTCGGTATCACTGCAGTGGGCTCCTTGCGATGACGGCTCTCGTGGGTCCGACCCCGCGCGACCGTATCGCCGCCGAAAGACTTACAGCAAGAGCCCTGCAATGACGGGAAAGAAATTTCAGCAGCTGGCGATGGCGCGGGTCAGCAGCTGGACTTGCCCACGCGGATCGCGAGGGCGGCGTGGGCGCCGAGGGTGGCGGTGAACCGGCCGCCGCCGTCCACGGTCACGGTCGTGTTGCTCTGCACGTCGCAGTACGTGCCCGCGGGCAGTGAGGTCTGGTACGTACGGCTCAGGCCGCCCGACTCGTGGTTGATGGCCACGTACCCCTTGGCGCCCCGGCCGAAGGCGATGGCGTCCGCCCCGTTGTCCCACCAGTTGGTGACCGGCTCGCCCCGGGTGGCGTTGCGGAAGGCGACCATGCGCGAGATCTCCGGCCAGGCGTGCTGGCACTTCCAGCCGTCCTGCCAACAGGCGTTGACCGCGCCGCCGTCGGGCGGTCCGGCGTCCGTGTTCGACCACTCGTAGCCGGAGTTGACGTCCGGGGCGCCGTAGGGCCAGGCGAGCATGAAGACGTTGGCCAGCGTGTAGGTGGCGCCGTGCTTGTAGCTGAGCGTGGAGCCGTTGCGCTCGGTGTCGTGGTTGTCGACGAAGACGCCGGAGACCGAGCTGTTCATGTACCCCCAGCCCTCGCCGTAGTTCTTCAGGTAGGCGAGGTTCTCGTTGGTGAACACGCGCTTGAGGTCGTACGCGTACCGGAACTCCTGCACATCCCCGTTGCCGGTGTACTCGGCCGGCTGGACGGCCTCTCCGCTGCCGAAGATGACCTCCTGCTTCCAGTACGCGCCCGGGTTGCTCAGCCGCGACTTGATGTTCGCCAGGTCGGCCGCGGGCATGTGCTTGGCCCCGTCGACGCGGAAGCCGTCGACCCCGTGGGCGAGCAGGGAGTTCAGGTAACCCGCGATGGCCGAGCGGACGTACTCCTCGCCCGTGTCCAGGTCGGCGAGGCCGACGAGTTCGCAGTTCTGGACGTTGGCGCGGTTGGTGTAGTCGGTGATCGTGGCGGTGCAGTCGTCGAAGTCGTACGACGAGTACAGGCCCGGGTAGGCGTACTTCGTGTACGACGAACCGCCGGTGCCGGTGCCGCTGCCCGCCGACATGTGGTTGATCACCGTGTCGACGACGACCTTCACGCCTGCCGCGTGACACGTGTCGACCATGCTCCGGAAGGCGCCGGCGTCACCGAGCCGCCCGGCGATCCGGTAGCTGACCGGCTGGTACGACGTCCACCACTGCGAGCCCTGTATGTGCTCGGCGGGCGGCGAGACCTGGACGTATCCGTATCCGGCGGGACCGAGCGTGGTGGTGCACTCCTTCGCCACCGAGGCGAAGTTCCACTCGAAGAGGACGGCGGTGACGTCCTTGGTGCCGGGCGGGGAGGCGTGCGAGACCGTCGGGGTCATGACAAGGGCCGCCGCGAGAGCGAGGGCCCCCGAAAGGGTTGTACGTGCCATGTGTGGGGTTCCTTCGTCGTTGAAGGTTCTTGCTGAAAGCTCCAGCAAACTTGCGGTGACGCAGATGTTAAAGGCCCGCTGCCGGAATGGGCAGCGGGCCGGACGAAGTTGATGCGAAAAGTTTCCGGGACGCCGTCAGGCGGTGGTCCACCACACCGTGGTGTCCGCCGGCAGCTTCGCCTCACCCTCCACCTCGGCCACCTCGCCGCTGGCGAGAAGGAGACGGCCGTAGGCCGGAGTCGTCACCGATTCACCGCTGGTGTTGGCGACGCAGACGAACTCGCCGCGCCGGAAGGCGAGCACGCCCTCGGGCGACTTGAGCCACTCCACCGCGTCACCCGCGCCCAGGTCGGGCTGTTCGCGGCGGACGGCGAGGGCCGTGCGGTAGAGCTCCAGGGTGGAGTCGGGGTCACCGGTCTGCGCCTCGATGCTCAGGTCGGCCCACACCGACGGCTGCGGCAGCCAGCTGCCGCCCGTGCCGAAGCCGTACGACGAGCCCTCGCGCGTCCACGGGATGGGCACCCGGCAGCCGTCCCGGAAGCCGTCCTGGCCGGCGCCGCGGAAGTACGCCGGGTCCTGGCGGACCTCGTCCGGCAGGTCGACGACGTCCGGGAGTCCGAGTTCCTCGCCCTGGTAGACGTACGCCGATCCGGGCAGCGCCAGCATGAGCAGGGTGGCGGCGCGAGCGCGGCGCAGGCCGAGGTCGCGGTCGCCCGCCGTGCGGATCTGGGTGCCGAGGCCGGGCGGGTTGGCGAAGCGGGTGGCGTGGCGCGTCACGTCGTGGTTGGACAGGACCCAGGTGGCGGGAGCGCCCACCGGGCGCATGGCCTCCAGGGTCCGGTCGATGACGTGGCGCAGTTCGGCCGCGTCCCACGCCGTGCTCAGGTACTGGAAGTTGAACGCCTGGTGCAGCTCGTCCGGGCGCACGTAGTTCGCGGTGCGCTCGATGGTCGGGGTCCACGCCTCGGCCACGAAGATCCGCTCGCCCGCGTACTCGTCGAGGACGGTGCGCCACTGCCGGTAGATCTCGTGCACGCCGTCCTGGTCGAAGAACGGCATGACATCGTTGCCCAGCAGCTTGACCTGATCGTGGGATCCCAGGTCCGGAAGGCCCTCAGCCTTCACCAGGCCGTGGGCCACGTCGATGCGGAAGCCGTCGACCCCCATGTCGAGCCAGAAGCGCAGGATGGAGCGGAACTCGTCGCCGACGGCGGGGTGGTCCCAGTTGAAGTCGGGCTGCTCGGGGGCGAAGAGGTGCAGGTACCACTCCCCGTCCGGCACCCTCGTCCAGGCGGGTCCGCCGAAGATCGACTCCCAGTCGTTGGGCGGCAGTTCACCGTGCGCGCCCTTGCCGGGGCGGAAGTGGTAGCGGTCCCGCAGCGGTGAGCCGGGGCCTTCGGCGACCGCCCGTTTGAACCACTCGTACTGGTCGGAGGAGTGGTTCGGGACCAGGTCGACGATGATCCTCAGGCCCAGCCGGTGGGCGTCACGGATCAGCGCGTCGGCGTCCAGGAGGCTGCCGAACATGGGGTCGACGGCCCGGTAGTCGGCGACGTCGTAGCCGGCGTCGGCCTGCGGCGAGGCGTAGAAGGGGCTGAGCCACACGGCGTCCACGCCAAGGTCGCGCAGATACGGCAGCCGGGAACGGATGCCCTCCAGGTCCCCCATGCCGTCACCGTTGCTGTCGGCGAAACTGCGCGGATAGACCTGGTAGATCACCGCGTCCCGCCACCAGTCGCGGCGCTTGACGACGGTGGCGACAGCCGCTTCGGGGAAAGGGGTCGGGGCCGGGTCGGCGGAGTGCTGCTGGCTCATGGCGTCCTTGATGTGTCACGGAGTTCGGGTCATCGAGCTGTGCGGAGAGACGGGAGGCCCCCCGCTCGGGCGGGACCGGGAGGGGGCGGATGACAAGGCGGCCGCGGTGCCGGCGGGGTCGGATGGACACCGCGGCCGCCACCCGCGCGCCGGAGCGCGCGGGAGTCCTGGGAAGGGACTACCCCTTCGTGCCGCCCGAGGTGAGGCCGGTCACCAGGTTCTTCTGCACGAAGTAGAAGAACGCGGCGGCGGGTATCGCGATCAGGACCGCGGTGGCGGCCATCAGGTTGCGCTGCGCGTCGTGCTCGCTGACGAAGGTCTGCAGGCCGACGGCGAAGGTGTACTTCGTGTCGGACAGCAAGAACGTCGCCGCGAACGCGACCTCGCCGAAGGCCGTGAGGAAGCTGTAGAAGGCGGCGACCGCCAGGCCCGGCCTGGCGAGCGGCAGGATCAGCCGCGCGAACGTGCCGAACGGGGTCAGCCCGTCGACGCGGCCCGCTTCGTCGATCTCGAACGGGATGGTGTCGAAATAGCCCTTCATCAGCCATGCGCAGTACGGAACGGTGGTCGTGCAGTACACCAGGATGAGGCCAAGGTAGCTGTCGACGAGCTGGAGATCCGACAGGATCTGGTACATCGGCACCATGAGTACCGCCACCGGGAACATCTGGGTGACCAGGAGCACCCACATGAACTTCCGGTATCCGGGGAAGCGCATGCGGGAGACCGCGTAGCCGGTGGTGGCGGAGATGATCACGCCGATGGCCGTGGTGCCGAGTGTGACGATCAGCGTGCTCTGCAGCCAGTCGAAGAACTTCGTCTCCTGGAGCACGAACGTGTAGTTGTCGAGCGTCATCTTCCCCCAGATGCGCCCGGGGTGCAGGTAGTCGTCCTTGTCCGGGCCGAGGGACAGGTAGACCAGCCAGGCCACGGGGAAGAGCGCGACCAGACTCGCGAAGAGCAGGATGCCGTGCGAGACGAGACGGGCGGCGGGGGTGCTCTCGCCGCGGCGGGTGACCCGGCGCGGGGAGGCGGCCGGGGAGTCCTGCCGGGGCGCCGCGGCGGAGGGGTCGACAGTGGTCGTACTCATGGGGACTCCTGCCTCAGATCGCGAGCTGCTGGTCATTGCGGTTCAGCCAGCGGCGGTAGAAGGAGGTGAAGACGATCAGGATGGCCAGCAGCAGGATGCCGTAGGCGGCCGACTGGGCGAAGTCACGCGGCTGCTGTCCGAAGCCGAGGTAGTACGCCCAGGTGACGAGGATCTGGGCCTCCGGGGCGGTGTTGCCGAACAGCAGGAAGATGATGGCGAACTGGTTGAAGGTCCAGATGACGCCGAGGAGCACGACGGTGGAGCTGACGGACCTCAGGCCCGGCAGGGTGACGTACCGGAAGCGCTGCCAGGCGTTCGCGCCGTCCATCTCGGAGGCCTCGTACAGGGAGGTGTCGATGGCCTGGAGGCCGCCGAGCAGCGACAGCATCATGAAGGGGACCCCGCACCAGGTGTTGACCATGATCGCGGCGAACCGCTGCCAGAAGGTGTCCTCCAGCCACAGCGGGGTCGGCAGGTGCAGCGTCTCCAGGAAGGAGTTGATGATGCCGCCGTCCGCCAGCATGAAGCGCCAGCCGAAGACGGTGACGAAGGTCGGCACGGCCCACGGCAGGATCAGGACGAGCCGGTAGAAGGCGCGGCCGCGCAGCTTCTGGTTGAGCAGCAGGGCGAGGCCGAGGCCGATCGTGTAGTGCAGGGTGACGCAGAGCGCGGTCCACACGACCGTCCAGATGAAGTGCGACCAGAAGCGGTCGTAGGCGGTGTCGCCCCACAGGATGTCGGCGTAGTTGTCCAGGCCGATGAACTTGTAGGTGGCGTCGATGTGGTTGACGCCGATGGTGCGGGCGGTGTTGAGGCTGTTGGCGTCGGTGAGCGTGAGGTAGAGGCCGTACGCCAGGGGGTAGAGCACCAGGACGCCGAGGACGATCACCACCGGGGCGATCATCGCGTAGGCGTACCAGTGTTTCTGGTAGCCGCGCCTCAGGCGCCGGCCCAGCCCGGGCTTCGGGGCGCGGTCACCGCGGCGCTTGCCGGTCGCGCGGTCGATGGCGACTGTCATGTTCGACAACCTTCGTGAAGATCTGAAGACCAGGGGTCGGGCCGTACGCAGGCCGGTGGCCGCCGGATCCCTTCCCCGTTCTCCGGGGGATCCGGCGGCCACCCGGCGTCACCTGCTGAAGTCCGGGACCAGCTTGGCGATCGCGGTCTCCGCCTTGCCCAGGCCCTCGTCCAGCGACTGCTTGCCGCCCGCGATCTGCGGCAGCTCGGAGTCCAGCGGGCCCCACAGGGAGCTGTACTCGGGCAGCGCCGGGCGCGGCTGGGCGGCGGGCAGGACGCCCTGGAAGCCGGCGATGCCCGGGTCGGCCTTGACCTCGGCGGTGTAGGCGTCGTCGCGGGTCGGCAGGGTGGAGTTCTTCTGCGCGATGGCCGCCTGGGACTTCGCGGAGGTCATGAAGTTGACGAACTTCAGCGCGGCCTTCTGGCGGGCGGCGTCCGAGCCCGCGTACACCGACAGGTTGTGGCCGCCGGTCGGGGCGCCCGCCTTGCCGGAGGAGCCGGCCGGGACGGTGGCGATGCCGAGGTTGTTCTTGTCCTTGAAGGCCGAGCCCTTGTAGAAGTTCGTGATCTCCCACGGGCCCTGGATGATCGCGGCGACCTTGCCGCTGACGAACGCCTCCTGGATGTGGGCGTAGGCGTCGACGGTGGTGTCGGCCTTGTGCAGGCCCTTGCCGTCGAACAGGCTCAGCCAGGTCTCGTAGCCCTTCTTGGCGGGCGCCGAGGCGACGGTGACCTTCTGGGCCTCGACGTCGACGGTGTCGGTGCCCTCGCCGTGCAGGAAGGTCTGCGCGTAGTAGGCCTGGGTGGAGCCCCAGTAGCCGTCGACGCCGGTCTTGTCCTTGATCGTGGCGGCGGCCTTCCTCAGGTCGTCCCAGGTCTTCGGGGCCTCGACGCCGGCCTTCTCGAAGAGCGCCTTGTTGTAGACCAGCGCGAGGGTGTCGGTGACCAGCGGCACGCCGTACGTCTTGCCCTCGTACGTGGCCTGCTCGATCAGGCTGGGCTGGAACTTGTCCTTGTCGGCGAGGGCCTCGGTGCCGTCCAGCGGCAGGAAGTAGCCCTTCTTGGCGAAGGCGGGGGTCCAGCCGACCTCGGAGCGCAGGATGTCCGGGGCGCCCTTGGAGCCGGCGGCGGTGTCGAACTTGTTCTGCGCCTGGTCGAAGGGGACGTTGACGTAGTTGACCTTGACGTCCTTGTTGGCGGCCTCGAACTCCTTGACCAGGGACCGGTAGGTCGGCGCCTCGTTGGTGGCGTTGGAGGTGTCCCACCAGGTGAGGGTGACCGGACCGTCGGCCGAGTCGCCGCTGTCACTTCCGCCGCAGGCCGTCGCCGCGAGGGCGAGGGACGCCACCAGCGCGGTGGCCGCTATGCCACGCCGCATGAGTTCTCCTTGAGGGTGAAAGCCCGTGTGCTCACAGGCGGCGGTCCCGTCCGCCGTTCCTGTCGACTTGCCGACCGCGCCGTTGCTGCCGTCGGGCGTCGCCGAACGTAACAGCGATGCAAGCGTCTCGAAAGTCCTTGCAGCAAAAAAGTGCAAGAGATCTCCGAAGTTATCCGTGCGTGACCTGACGGCGATCGTCATGAGACGCTTATTTGCGGCCGTCGAGCAGTTGGGGCGGGTTGTGCAAGACTCTGCAAGCTCTTGCCATCACTTTCATGAGGGAGCGCGATGACCCAGCAGCCCGGTCCGGGCCCGTCACCAGGCCGCACACGGCGCCGGTTCGGTGTGCAAGGCGACACCTGGCCGGTACAGTCCACCCCTGTGACCACACGGCTTGCCGACATCGCTGCTCAGGCGGGGGTGAGCGAAGCGACCGTCAGCCGCGTCCTCAACGGCAAGCCGGGCGTCGCCGCCACCACCCGCCAGTCCGTGCTCGCCGCCCTCGACGTGCTGGGCTACGAGCGCCCGGTGCGTCTGCGGCAGCGCAGCGAGGGCCTGGTCGGCCTGATCACCCCGGAGCTGGAGAACCCGATCTTCCCGGCGCTGGCCCAGGTCATCGGCCAGGCGCTGACCCGCCAGGGCTACACGCCGGTGCTGGCCACCCAGACCCCGGGCGGTTCCACGGAGGACGAGCTCACGGAGATGCTCGTCGACCGGGGCGTGGCCGGCATCATCTACGTCTCCGGCCTGCACGCGGACACCACCGCCGACATGCAGCGCTACGAGCAGCTGCGCGCGCAGGGCGTGCCGTTCGTCCTCGTGGACGGGTTCTCGCCGAAGGTGCAGGCGCCCTTCATCTCCCCCGACGACCGGGCGGCGATGACGCTGGCGGTGACGCACCTGGTGTCCCTGGGGCACACCCGGATCGGTCTGGCGCTGGGCCCGAAGCGGTTCGTGCCCGTGCAGCGCAAGATCGAGGGCTTCGTGCGCACCATGCAGGACCTGCTGGGCCTGAGCCCCGACACGATCGAGTCGGAGCTGGTCCAGCACTCCCTCTACACCCTGGAGGGCGGTCAGGCGGCCACCTCGGCCCTGATCGACCGGTCCTGCACGGCGGTGGTGTGCGCCAGCGACATGATGGCGCTGGGCGCGATACGGGCGGCCCGGCAGCGGGGCCTGGAAGTGCCGACGGACATCTCGGTCGTGGGCTTCGACGACTCCCCCCTGATCGCCTTCACCGACCCGCCCCTGACGACGGTCCGCAAGCCGGTCCCGGCCATGGGCCAGGCGGCGGTGCGCACGCTGCTGGAGGAGATCGGCGGGACCCCCGCACCGCACAGCGAGTTCGTGTTCATGCCGGAGCTGGTGGTACGCGGATCGACCGCTTCGGCGCCCGGGGAACGTGGTCGTCCGTAGCTCCTCCTCAGGGCGGAGCCGGCCGGTGCGCGCGGTCCGCGCGGTGCGCCGGCACGAGGCCGCGGGCGGCTGTCTGGTGGAGGACGTGCGGGCCGGACCCGACCGGGGGATGATCGGTGGGACAGGGCTTTTCTGGCAAACTCTGTGCCTATGACTGAGACGACCGCGACGACACAGGACGGCCGCGAACCGGCCGTTCCGTATGCGCTCGCGGCCG
Source organism: Streptomyces sp. NPDC003011 (assembly GCF_053591515.1). Taxonomy (NCBI): domain Bacteria; kingdom Bacillati; phylum Actinomycetota; class Actinomycetes; order Kitasatosporales; family Streptomycetaceae; genus Streptomyces; species Streptomyces sp. NPDC003011. The sequence goes on along the minus strand of NZ_JBSFTY010000104.1, from coordinate 854 downwards.
AGACGGAGGCCGAGACGGAGCAGGGTCCGCCGCGCCGGGTGCGCGTCCCGCGCCGGCCCCGCCTCTGGTTCGAGATCCTGCTGATCGCGGTGAGTTACTGGACGTACTCACTGATCCGCAACGCGGTCCCGGAGCAGCGGGGCGAGGCGCTGCGCAACGCCGACTGGATCTGGCGGATGGAGCACCACCTCGGCATCGCCGTCGAGGAGTCGGTCAACCATGCCGTGAACTCGGTGACTTGGCTCATCATCGGCATGAACTACTACTACGCGACACTGCACTTCGTGGTGACGCTGGGTGTCCTGGTCTGGCTCTACCGCGGTCACCCCGGCCGCTACGCCGCGACCCGTCTCGCCCTCTTCGCGACCACCGGTGTCGCCCTGACCGGTTACTACCTGTATCCGCTCGCCCCGCCGCGACTGATGAGCGGCGGCTTCTTCGTCGACACCGTCATGGTCCACCAGACGTGGGGCTCGATGGCCTCCGGCGACCTGAAGAACATGTCGAACCAGTACGCCGCGATGCCGTCGATGCACATCGGCTGGTCCCTGTGGTGCGGGCTGACGATCTTCGCGCTGGCGTCGGTGCCGTGGGTACGCGTCCTGGGCGCGCTCTACCCGATGGCCACCCTGGTGGTCATCGTCGCCACCGCCAACCACTTCTGGCTCGACGCGGTGGGCGGCGTCCTGTGCCTCGCCTTCGGCTTCGCGGTGGCCCGCCTCTGGTACGGCACCCCGCCGTACGCGCTGCCGCGGCTGGTCCCGCCGAAGGCGACGACACCAGCGACGGGACCACGGCGGCCCTCGGCCCCGGCACGGCTGCCGGCCGACCGGTAGCGCCGCCGCCGAACACCC
>NZ_JBSFTY010000103.1:0-29696 GCF_053591515.1 Streptomyces sp. NPDC003011 | reverse complement strand
CTCCAGTACCGCAGCGACGCACTCGACGGCTGCCTCACCGGCACGGGACTTCGACCCGCTCCACCATGACGACATCACGCATTCAAGGTCGGTAGGCCGGGACCGGTAGTTCAGAGATCGGTCCCTCACCTCACTCGGCGCGCTGTCCGACACGCAGGACGCTCAGATATCGGCGTGATGCTCGGTCGCCCATCCGCGTGCGGATGCGCTCGGCGATGGCGTCGAGCAGGGGCTCGCGGACATCGCGGTCGAGCCTCCGATACAGCGACAACGAGCGAAGGAGATCAGCAAAGCCGTCCCCGTCGAACCACTGCACGGTTGGATACCACCGCACGATGGTTGGGCCGAACAATCCGCCGGAACCGTCGATCAGGCCCCAACCCTCGTCGGTGGAACGCATGTCTTCCTCGACTGGCGGATGACCCCAATCAGGGTTCCCCGGGCAGAACCGCTCATGGAGATCGGCGGTCTCGGCATACACCTCCGGCTCTCCTGGCCGACGGACAACGACGTGGCCGAGCAGCGCCATCCAGCCTCCGGGATAGAGCACGTCGTGCGCTCGCCGCCAGCCAATCAACGGGTCCACCCAGTGCCACGACGACGCAGCCACGAGGACATCGAAACGTCGACCGCGGTTGTTCCACTCCTCAAACGTCGACGTCTCAACTTCGACGTTGCGGAAGGAGGCGATCCGGTGGCGAGCGAGTGCGGCCATGTCTACGCCCGGCTCGACGGCGGTCACTGAGCACCCGAGCGCTGCCAGCGAGCGCGTCGCCTGACCGGTACCGCAGCCCACCTCCAGCACCGACGACCTGTCGTCCATGCCGGTGACGGCGGCGAGATCCGCGAACAGCTCGTCGGGGTATCCCGGCCGGACCCGGTCGTAGAGCTCCGGCATCTCGTTGAATACTCGGCCGAGGTCGTATCGATTCAGGCGCGTCTTCGGATCATCAGTCACGAACGCACAAGCTATGAGGCCCGTCCATGGAGACGCCACTGGGTTTCCGGCAGCCGCTGACGCGCTGCCGCCGGCAGTTCAGAGAAGCCTGCATCCGCTGCCCCGTCCTCAAGATCGACCCACGCCAGCGCGGTCGGCCTATTGAAATCATCCAGAACGTCCGCGAGGCCCGGGCAATGGCTGGCATGACGAGGGGGAAGGGCTCCAGGTCAGCCTCGATGTCGCCAACGCCAAGCTGCACAGCCTCAAGGGCGCCCCCACCGACGGCCGACCACAGCTGGTCAACCTGGGCATGTCCGTCTTCACCCATACGCCGTCGCGAACGCGGCCCTGACGTCAGAGTTGAGCATCTCCACGTCCATCACCCCCGGGTGTTGAGGACCAGTCCGTGATCAACTCTTGCCGCTGATAGCTCCCTGGCCTCGACCGAGAAGCCTGGACAGCCGGGCGGCTTGCCGCTCAGCTGTTCCTGGCCGGTTGCGCGGATGCTGTGGGTCGTCGAAGGACAGGAGGAACAACCACACGAGGGCCAGCAGCCGACGGCACTCCACCAGCCGCGCTCGTTCGGTGGCGCTCAAATCGAACTGATCCAGGAACATCTCAACATCCAGAGGCTGGTCAACCCAGCTGGCCACGTGTTCCGTGATCTCCGCCAGTTCGAAGGGCCGGTCGCTGAGACCGGACTCCTCGAAATCGACGATCCGTACGCGAGAGCCGTCCCACAGATAGTTGGCGAGGTTCCCATCACCTGGTCCAAAGACCGGCGGAACGTCAGGCGGGGCGACATGTTCGAAGCCTGAGCGAGCCAACCAGTCCAGGCCGTGATCCATAGCTTCCCCCACCTCAACGCTGACGCGGGGGCGAGCCCGTGGTGTCCAAGCCCGGATCTTGGCGATGAGCTCATGCTGCTGACCGGGCCGGACCGGGATCTTTGCTAGCGCATCTGCTGGCACCGCCGCATACATCTCGCGCGTTGCCGCGGCCAGCGCCTTGAGCTGCTGCTCGCTGAGCAACTGACCCCGAAGCGGCTCACCCGGCAGCCGTGACATCACCACGACCGGCTCGTCGGCGGCAAGGTCGGCGCTGAGAGGAACAGGAGCCAAGCCCGGTGCATGCGCGGAGAGCAGGGTCAGCGCACGCCACTCCCGTTCGCACTCCTCGCGACTCCCACGTCGAAACCTCTTGATCGCCCTGTGGGGCTTGAGCTCGATGGCGTGAGTACTCCAAGCGACGGAAGTCATGAACGCGATCTTTTCAGCAGCCCCCAGAGACCAAGCCGTAGAACTCCTAACAAAAGGCCGCAACTTAGCTTGTGATGTAGGCGTCTGATGGGTTGTTTGCCTGCACATGAGGAGGGGCGAACAATCGCCGTGGATCGTGACGGATGAGCTGTGGGCGCGGATCGAACCGTTGCTGCGGTTGTACCGCGTCGCACACATCGCCCGGGGCGCAAACGTCTGGACGACCGGAAGGCGCTGTCAGGCATCCTGTTCGTGCTGTACACGGGCGTTCCGTGGGAGTTCTTGCCCCAGGAGCTGGGCTTCGGCTCCGGCATAACCTGCTGGCGACGTCTGCGTGACCGGAACGAGGCGGGAGTCTGGCAGCGTCTGTACGAGTCGCTCCTGGCCGAGCTGAATGCCGCCGGCGCGCTGGACTGGTCGAGGGCGGTGATCGACTGCTCGCACGTCAGAGCGCACAAAGGCGGCCCGCAACAGGACCGGGCCCGGTCGAGCGTGCCCGAACAGGCTCCAAGCACCATCTGATCACTGAAGGGCACGGCATCCCGCTGGCCGTATCGCTGACCGGCGGAAACCGCAACGACGTCACCCAGCTCATCCCCCTGATCCAGGCCGTCCCGGCCATACGCGGCCGACGCGGGCGGCCCCGGCAACGACCGGTCGCGCTCTACGCCGACCGCGGCTACGACCACGACAACTACCGCAAGCCAGGTGCGGGCCCTGGGAATCACCCCGGTCATCGCGCGGCGCGGCGTCGAGTACGGTTCCGGACTGGGCGTGCACCGCTGGGTGGTCGAGCAGAGCTCCGCACTGCTGCACTGGTTCCGCCGACTGCGCATCCGCTGGGAGATCCGCGACGACATCCACGAAGCCTTTCCTCAGCCTGGTCTGCGGCATCATCTGCTGGCGCCGACTGGTCAACCTCTCACTTCGTCAGAAGTTCTAAAGCCCTTCGTCCTCGGCTGCGGCTGCGGGCGCTCCACCTCGGCGCGATCCCGGGTAGGTGCACATGCCTCAGTGACGCTCATCCATGCAGAGTGCGGCTGTCGGCGGGTTTGTCCGGCCCTCCCTCCTTGCCGGGCCCTGGTGTGCGGCAGGGCCTCGTTCCGCACTCCGGAGAGGGTCTCGTGAGGACCGAGACCTTCGGGGTGCGTGCGGACTGCCTGTACGCACCAGACGATGAGGACCATGCAGGGGACTGGGGCCAGGAGCATGGCGAGCCCGCCGACCGGGTCTGCTGCCATCGAGTGGGCCACGTCCCGATAGCCGACCCCGCCCGCGATCTCGATCAGGGCGGAGGGATCGGCGGCGGCGTTCGGCAGAGTCGCTCCCGCGATGAGCCACACGACAGCGAAAGGCAGGCCGAGCGCCGCTGCGCGCAGCACGAGCGCACCGTGCCCCGGCCTGGCGCCGCTCCCCGTGACGAGCTTCAGCAGCAGGATGTGCTTGCCCGGAGTGGCGCCGCTCCACCGCGGCACCATCACGAACCACAGCACCCAGACCACGGGCGGGACCCACAGGACGGCGTCGGCCCCCAGGCCGAGGAAGACGAGACCGGCGACGGCTCCGGTCAGTAGAGCGGCACCCGTCATGTCCAGCAGCAGGGCCACCAGGCGGCGCCCGAAGGGGACCTTGTGGAAGTCAAGCGCGCGGTCGTCCAAGGTGGTCAGGGCCGGCAGAACGCGGGCCAGGGGCCCGGCCGCCGCCCAGCCGAGCGCCGCTCCCGCTGTGTTGGCGATGAGATCGTCCACGGCGAAAAGGCGGTACGGGCACGCGTACAGACCCCACAACCCCGTGTACTGGGTGAGCTCGAAGAGCAGTGACCCGGCGAGTCCTGCCGCGGTGGCCGCAATCAGCCCCTTGCGGAAGTGAATCCGTACGAAGACTCCGAGCGGGAGCAGCAGGAGGAGGTTGAACACGGTCTGCCAGACGGCCGAGTTGCCGAGCACCAGAGCGTTGAGGGTGACTCGGTGGTGCGCCTCCTTCCAGATGTCTGCGAAGGCACTGCCGGGCGTGAACTGGGGATGGGCAAAGGACGGATACTTGGCGCAGACGTCCACCGACGGGGACGGAAGCGGCACGATCGTCAGGCATAAGGCGGTGAGTGCGTAGTACACGCCCCCGTAGAGCGAGAGCACACGCCAGCGGGTCATGACGCCGTGCCGCCGGTAAATGACGACCGCTGTCGGCACGAACATGAGGAGGGCGAGTCCCGGGAAGATCAGGGCGGCCGTGCGGATCGGCAGTAGATATACGTCCGTCATGAGGCGCTACTATACATACTGCGTATACTCGGTGTGTATAGTAGGCGATGACGGGGTGCAGGCGGTGTCTGTTGGCGGCAGCTTGTGATGCTGGGGATACAGGCGTCACCAGCTGCAGGAGGCGCTCCCGTGCCCGCCCACCCCCGCCCCCACCCCCACCCCTGGTCCGGTCCGCTATCGCGTCCTCCCGGGATTGTCCGGCCGTGTCTGGTGGCCACGGGCCACGAGGTCCCAGCCGCGGGCGAGGCGCCTCTCGACCTCCCACGGACCTGCGACGTCTGGCGGTGCTGGAGACCGGTGGCGGCCTAAGCTTCATGTTCTTGATCGTCCGCGTGATCGTCAGGCCGTCGAGCACCCCGCGGACCCTCGTGTCGTCGGCCTCAAGCCGCTGGATCACGAACAGCTTTTGGTGCCGCCGTCGAAGCGAGCGCTGGGCCTTCGCCACGATCTCCGGACGTTCGAGCAACAGGTAGGGATCGAGCAGTTCCATCGGGTCCGGCGCGACATAGCCCGAACGCGGCCGGCCGGTCGGCCGGCCGGACTTGGCGCAGGCCTTACCGCAGACACTCCCGCTTCCGGGGAGTCCCCGGCGAGCGGAGGTGGAACGAGAGCGGGCGTCTGAGATGCCGCTCGCGGACACGCGGGGCAGCATAGTCAGTAAACGGTCGCGGACAATTCGACCACCCGGCGGGAGGTGCAGACCATGCCCGAACGCACATCCAGGGGACGTCTCATCGGTGAACTCTCGGCCGAGTTCACCGGCACCATGATCCTCATCCTCTTCGGATGCGGTGTCGTCGCGCAGGTCGTCGCAGGCGGTGCGCTGACCGACGGTGGACTGGGTGACCACGACAGCATCACCTGGGCCTGGGGTCTCGGCGTCGTTCTGGGCGTCTACGTGGCGGCGCGGATCAGCGGCGCCCATCTCAATCCCGCAGTCACCCTCGCGCTCGCGGCCTTCAAGGGCTTCCCGTGGAGGAAGGTTCTCCCGTACGCCCTGGCCCAGACGGCGGGCGCCTTCGTGGCTGCCCTGCTGGTGCGCTGGAACTACAGCGAGGTGCTGGCGAAGGCCGACCCGAACCATACCGACAAGACGGAAATCGTCTTCTCCACCCTGCCGGGCAACGGCGGCCTGCCGATCAGCCAGCTGGGTGCCTTGCGCGACCAGATCATCGGCACCGCACTGCTGGTGCTGCTGATCTTCGCGGTCACCGACCTGCTGAACACGCCGCCGGGCGCCAATCTCGCTCCCTTCATCGTCGGCCTGATCGTCGTCGCCATCGGCATGGGCTGGGGAACCAACGCCGGGTACGCGATCAACCCGGCCCGTGACCTCGGACCTCGGGTGGCAGCGTTCCTGACGGGCTACGGAGGCGCCTGGCGTGATCAGTACGGCGACCTCTACTTCTGGGTGCCGATCGTCGGCCCCCTGATCGGTGGTCTGGTCGGCGCGTTGCTCTACCGCCTGCTCATCAGCCGCTTCCTGCCCGTCGCCGACGCCAAGCAGGAGCCCGGCCGGGTGCCCGCTCCGGACGAGTGAGAGGTCAGCCATGCCCGAGTTCGTCGGTGCCGTGGACCAAGGCACCACCAGCACCCGTTTTATGATCTTCGACCACGACGGCAACGAAGTCGCACGCCACCAGCTTGAACACGAGCAGATCTTCCCGCGCTCCGGCTGGGTCGAACACGATCCAGTGGAGATCTGGGAACGCACGAACTCCACCATGCAGAACGCCGTCCGCCAAGGCGACCTGTCGGCCGCCGACCTGGCGGCCATAGGGATCACCAACCAGCGGGAGACCACGGTCATCTGGGATCCCAGCACCGGTCAGCCGTACTACAACGCGATCGTCTGGCAGGACACCCGCACCGACTCCATAGCCGCGGCGTTGGAGCGGGAGCACGGGGAGCTCATCCGGCGCAAGACGGGGCTGCCGCCGGCGACATACTTCTCCGGCGGCAAGATCAAGTGGATCCTTGAGAACGTCGACGGTGTCCGGGAGGCCGCCGAGAGAGGCCGGGCCGTCTTCGGCAACACGGACGCCTGGGTCCTGTGGAACCTCACCGGCGGTCCGAACGGCGGCGTCCACGCCACAGACGTCACCAATGCCAGCCGCACCATGCTGATGAACCTCGAGACCCTTGACTGGGACGACGAACTGCTCGACGTCTTCGGCATCCCGCGCGCCATGCTCCCGGCCATCAGCCCGTCCTCGCACCCTGAGGCGTTCGGGACCACCCGCACCACCCGTCCGCTGCGCACCGCCATACCCATCAGCGGGGTCCTCGGGGACCAGCAGGCGGCCACGGTCGGCCAGGTCTGCTTCCGCCCGGGCGAGGCCAAGAACACCTACGGCACCGGTAACTTCCTGGTCCTCAACACCGGCACGGAGATCGTCCGGTCGAGGAGTGGCCTGCTGACCACGCTGGCGTACCAGTTCGGGGACGCTCCGGCTGTGTACGCGCTGGAGGGATCCATCGCCGTCACCGGCTCCGCCGTCCAGTGGCTCCGCGACCAGATGCACACCATCAGCTCCTCCGCTGAGGTGGAGACCCTCGCCCGGCAGGTGGAGGACAGCGGCGGCATCTACTTCGTACCGGCCTTCTCCGGCCTGTTCGCTCCTTACTGGCGCTCGGATGCCCGGGGCGCGATCGTCGGTCTGGCTCGCTTCCACACCAACGCGCACCTGGCCAGGGCAACCCTGGAAGCCATCTGCTACCAGAGCCGCGACGTGGCCGAAGCGATGGAGCAGGACTCGGGCGTCGCACTCGATGTGCTGCGGGTCGACGGTGGAGTCACCGCCAACGACCTGTGTATGCAGATCCAGGCCAATATCCTCGGCGTACCGGTCAGCCGCCCGGTCGTGGCCGAGACCACCGCGCTCGGCGCCGCCTACGCGGCGGGGCTCGCCACCGGCTTCTGGGAGAACACCGACGAACTCCGCTCCCACTGGCACGAGTCGAAGCGGTGGGAGCCGCAGTGGAGCGACGAGGAGCGGGAGAAGGGCTACGCCGGCTGGAAAAAGGCCGTGGAACGCAGTCTCGACTGGGTCGAGGTCGAATAGCCGGGACGGCGAGCGCCTGCGTGGTGCCCTGGCCGACAGGCAGGTTCGCCTCCGCGCGGCGAGGGCATCCGTGGACGGGCTGGTCAATCCCAGCCGGGTGGGGTAGCCGGAGACACAGAACGCTTTCAGCGTTGCCTCTCCATAGAGTCGCTGCCTGGCATGGGCTCGATCCTGGACGCCGGTGCGGGCATGGTGGGCGGCGAGCTGAGTCTTGCCGGCCCCACCGGTCCCGGACAGCACCTGCGCCGCGCCTCCGGCCACCGCTCGCTCCACCACCGGTCGTCGTCCAGGATGCTGTCGGGATCCTGGATGCCCGCGCCCTCGAGGAACACCACCAGATCCTGATCGCTATAGGCGGTGCGGAGAATTTCCTCCTGTCCTTGGGAGTGGACGGCACACAACCCAACTGCGGTCTCCGTAACGCGAAGCTCCCCGACAACCTTGACGTGGCCGACCGGGTGGCTGCGTGGCTGCTCCATTCCTGACAGGCTCGAGGCATGCCAGTGATCAGCCCCGTGGGAGCAGTCAACATCGAGCACGGCCACTTTCTCGTCGGTGAGATGTGGGAGCCGGGCTTCGAACGTAGGGAGGGCAAGCCGGAATTTCGGAACGCGGAGCCGGTCATCGTCGTGCCTGGACAGGTCATCGTGACGTCGCGGGTCCAGGAGCACACTGTCCCAGTGGTGGTAGCCGTCAGGGACGATGAGGACGACGCGCCAGGATCAGGCTGGACTCTGGTGGCATCTGTGGACTACCAGCCGGTCTACAAGGGCCGGATGGCAGCGTTGGACACTCTTAACGGTCCTGCCAGGCCTGCGGCTGGATCCATTGAGGTGTTTGGCCAACAGGCTGAACCGGGTGAGCCGTTCGTGAGTTTGGACCCCGTCCGCACCTACCGAGCGCAGGTGTGGTCGCAGGGCCGGAGTGACTCCCGTGAGCGGTTCGACGCCGCTACACGGCACGAGGAAGGCGATGGCCAGGTGTTTGAGAGGTACTTGATCGCGTTCGTCCCTTCGGGAACACAGGCACCACCAGCCCCCGCCGCAGGAGAGAACCGGCGAGATCGTCTGACCCGCCAGCATGGACGGCCCCCCTCAACATGCGTTGATCGACTGGCTGACCCAGGGGGAGCGACCGGTGGCCGCTCCCTCCTCGGCACGTAGTCACGCACCTGTGCCTCCACGAACACATGATCATCCGTGAGTGGTGCGTTGATCACGTGAGGATGTCGTTTGCCGACACTCAGGCAGTGGTTCCGGCGACCACGTCGACGGCGTGGCGACGGTGTGCTGCGAAGAGGTCGAGAGCGGTGTTGGTGTCCCGGGCGCGCAGTGCGGTGACGAGTCCGTGGTGCTCGCGGGGGATGCAGTCGAGGTAGTCGGCGGTGCTGCGGTTGATCCGGGTCAGCAGGAACAGGTGGACCTGGCACCGTATGCCGTCCCAGGCGTCGGCGAGGCGCTGGTGCCCTGCGGCGGCGAACACCGCGTCGTGGAAGGCGATGTCCAGGCGCACCATCTCGTGCGCGTCGCTGGCCCGCTCCATCATGTCGGCCGTCTTCGCGATGGACGCGAGGTCCTCGTCCGAGGCGTGGGCGATCACCTGGCGGACGGCGAGGTCCTCCAGTGCGCCGCGCAGGCTGTCGAGCTCAGCCACGTCCTCGGCGGACAGCGTCGTCACCGTCGTGCCCCGGTGCCACGCACAGTGCACCAGGCCCTCGCGCTCCAACAGCCGCAGCGCCTCGCGCACCGGGCCGCGGCTGACGTCCATCTCGCCGGACAGCTCCACCTCGCGCAGCTGCTCGCCCGGGGCGTAGGCCCCGTTGAAGATGGCCTCGCGGATACGGTCCGCAACCTCCTCGGCCAGACCTCGGCGGCGAGCCGGGGCCACCTTGCCCTGATCACTCATGCCTGAATTGCACCTCCTCCACCAATGGCCTAATGTTAACATTCAAACGTTGTCGTGATGTCAACATTAGGACAAGCTGAGCGGGATCGCCTACGGGCCGCTCCGCTCCCCGGCAGGAAGGCAGTGCCTTGACCGTTCTCGACTCCCCGATCCCCCGCTTCCACCTGGCCGTGCCGGTCGACGACCTGGCTGCCGCGCGCCGCTTCTACGGCGACGTCCTGGGCCTGGAGCAGGGCCGCAGCGCGGACACGTGGGTGGACTGGAATCTGCACGGCCACCAGTTCGTCACGCACCTCGCGCCGGAGCGCGCGCAGCGCATACACAACCCGGTCGACGGCCACGACGTACCCGTGCCGCACTTCGGTCTGGTTCTGACGGTCGAGGCCTTCCAGGAGTTTGCCGAGCGGCTGCGGGCGGCGGGCACCGAGTTCGTCATCGAGCCGTACGTGCGTTTCGCGGGCCAGAAGGGCGAGCAGTGGACGATGTTCCTCCTCGACCCGGCCGGCAACGCGCTGGAGTTCAAGGCGTTCGCCGACGACTCGCAGGTGTTCGCCGCCTGACCGGCGGCCGGCACCACCCACCCCCATTCGCGAAAGACGGGACGAGCTCATGAAGGTGTTCCAGATCGGCGCCGCCGGAGGAGTCGGCCGCCGCCTTACTCAACTCCTCACCGCACGCGGTGACTTTGTGACCGGCATGCACCGCGGGCCCGCTCAGGGTGAGACGGTGCGGGCGGCCGGCGGGACTCCGGTGGTCGGTGATCTCATCACCGACTCGGTCGAGGATCTGGCCGGCAAGATGCGCGGCCATGACCCCGTGGTCTTCTCGGCCGGCGCACACGGCACCGGTCAGGACAAGACGACCCTGATCGACGGCCGTGGCCTTGAAAAGGCCGCCGACGCGGCCGCGCTGGCCGGGGCGGCGCGGTTCGTCCTCGTCTCTGTGTTCCCCGACGCGCTGCGCGACGGGACACGTAGTGAGGGCTTCGAGCACTACATCAAGGTCAAGAAGACCGCCGACGTCTATCTGACGCGCACCGATCTGGACTGGCTGATCGTCCGTCCCGGAACCCTTCTGGAGACCCCCGGCACCGGACGGGTCACCGCCGGTCCCGCCGTCGAGTACGGCGACGTGCACCGCGACGACGTCGCCGCGTTCCTCGGCGCCGCCCTGCACGCGCCTGCCCTCCGCCGCGTGATCGTCGAACTCACCTCCGGTGACACCCCCGTCGCGGACGCCGTCACCCGCCTCACGGCCGCCTGATCTCCCACCCCAGCCGGTAGTAACTGCCACCAGCTAACAAGGGAAAACATCATGACCGCTATCGATTCCTACAGCCACGACGTCTCCGGTGAGAAGGACTTCGGTTTCGCTCAGGCCATCAAGGTCGGCGACACGATCCATGTCTCTGGGCAGCTCTCGCATGACGAGGAGGGCAACTTCCTCTACCCGGGCGACTTCGACGCGCAGCTGAAGCAGTCCTACGCCAACTTCGAGAAGGTGCTCGCCCACTACGGCGCCACCCGCAACCAGGTCGTCTCCGAGACCCAGTTCATCGTGGACCTGCCGAAGTACAACATGGCGATGGCCGCGGCGAACCTGGCCTACTTCGGCGACCACCGCCCCACCAGCTCCACCATCGGCGTCGCGTCGCTGTTCTTCCCGGGCCAGCTCATCGAGGTCAACTTCGTCCTCGACACCCGCCTGCCGGCCTGAGCGTGAAGGCCGTGATCGCCAGAGGGCACGGCAAGATCGCCCTCCTCCTGGAACAGCTCCTGTTCCGGCGCGGCGATGTGGTCACCGGCCTCACCCGCAACCCGGCCCAGGCCGAGGCGCTGGAGAAGGCCGGAGCCCAGGCCCGTCCCGTGGATCTGGAGAAGGCCACCAGCGAAGAGGCCGCCCGGCACCTAACGGGTGCCGCCACGGTGGTGTTCGCCGCCGGGCGGGTTCCGGCAGTTCGGTAGGGCCGTAAGGACAGCGTGGACCGCGGCGCGGCGATCCTGCTGGCGGACGCTGCCGAGGCCGCCGGTGTCGGACGCTGCCTGCTGCTCTCCGCCATGGGCGCCGATTTGCGGGTGTCGACGACGACGGCCTCGGCCCGGTCTTCCGTACCTTTCGGCGGGCCAAGCTCGCGGCCGGGAACGCCATCCGGTCCCGGACCGCGCTCCAGGTGACGATCGTCCGCTCGACGACACCCCCGGCACCGGCCGGGTCACGCTCGCCCAGCAGACCGGTCCGGGCCCCATCTCCCGGGCCGGTGTCGCCGCCATCCTGCTGGCGCCGCTCGACGAACCGCGTCTGAACGGCCGGACCGTCGAGGTCATCGGGGGCGCCGCCCCCATCGCGGACGCCGTGGCAGCCCACGCCGCCCGCTGAACCGGCGCTCCGCATCTCAACTCATCTCCCCGTCGACGGCGTTGTCCCGGCCGGCGATGCCCCACCTGAAAGAGAAACACCGTGAGCACTCTGTTCACCCCCCTCAAGCTGCGCTCCCTCCAGATACCCAACCGGGTGTGGATGTCGCCGATATGCATGTACTCCGCCGCTCCCACGGGCCCGGAGACGGGCGCGCCGACCGACTTCCACCTCGCCCACCTGGCCTCGCGCGCCGCCGGTGGCGCGGGCCTGGTCATGGCCGAGGCCACCGGGGTCCGTCCCGACGGGCGGATCAGTCCCTGGGACCTGGGCCTGTGGAATGACCACCAGCAGGAGGCGTTCTCCCGGATCACCGCGGCCATCAAGGCGCACGGCGCAGTCCCGGCGATCCAGCTCGCCCACGCGGGCCGTAAGGCGTCGGTGGACAAGCCCTGGCTGTCCGACCGGTGCGTACCCGAGAGCGAGGGCGGCTGGCAGACGGTGGCGCCCAGCGCGGTCGCGTACGACGGCCTGCCCGTCCCGCACGAACTGACCGTGGCCGGGATCCGGCAGCTGGTAGCTGACTTCGCCGATTCCGCCCGCCGCGCGCTGGCCGCCGGCTTCGAGGTCGCCGAGGTGCACGGCGCCCACGGCTACCTCATCAACTCCTTCCTCTCTCCGGCCTCCAACCACCGCACCGACGCCTACGGCGGCAGCTTCGAGAACCGGATCCGCTTCGCCCTTGAGGTGGTCGACGCGGTGCGCGCCGTGTGGCCCGCCGAGCTGCCGGTTTTCTTCCGCACCTCGGCGACCGACTGGCTGACCGAGAACCCCGAGGACACCCGCGAGGGCTGGACCGGTGAGGACACCGTCTGCCTCGCCAAGGAACTGACCGCTCACGGCGTCGACCTGCTCGACGTCTCGACCGGCGGCACGGTCCGCGACGCGAAGATCGTCGCCGGGGCGAACTACCAGGTGCCGTTCGTCGCCCAGGCCCGCAACCGGGCCGGCATCCCCACCGCCGCCGTAGGCATCATCACCGACCCCCACCAGGCCGAAGAGATCATCACTTCCGGGCAGGCGGACGCCGTCCTGCTCGGCCGTGAACTGCTGCGCGACCCCTACTGGCCGCAGCACGCCGCCCTCGCCCTGGGCGCCGAGCCGCGCTGGCCGGACCAGTACGCCTACGTCGTCAAGCGCCGCAAGCACTGACCCCCGCCCTGCTCCGCACCCGGCCGTCCGGCCCTCACCAGGGGCCGACACGCTGCCTCCTCTCACTGGGAGATCCCCATGAACCACCGTGAAGGCAAGGTCGTCGTCATCGCTGGTGCCGGCGTCGTCACGTTGGTGGGTGTGCGCGGGCCTGATGGTGTGCCAGGGCGTGGGCGGCTCGGGCGCCGGCCTGGGTCAGGCCGTTGCGGCCGTGCCGACGACTCCGGTGACGTGGTCCCAGATGGCGAAGCGGATGGCCATGTGTGCAGAGCCGGCGGGACAAGGCCGCAGCCAGGCGCTTCTTTCGCCGCCTGATGAAGAAGACGCGCGCGGCGCACCCGACCTCAACCCCGTCGAGGTCATCTGGTCACTCGTGCGCAGAGCAATGGCCAACTCAGGCGTCCTGGGCCGCGTGGACTCGTTGCCCTTCTACGAAGGTCTCAAGGACGCGGGTGGCGGCGATCTCCTCGGGCGGACCCGCGAACGGGTCACGGTCGAGGACGACGAGATCGGCCGACTTGCCGACGGTGATGCTGCCGGTGATGTCGTCGAGGTGGTTCACGTAGGCGCTGCCCGCCGTGTACGCGGTGAGGGCGGCGCCCAGGTCGAGGCGCTGCTCCGGGAGGAAGGCCGGGGTGTCCTCGGGCGCGCCGGGGGCGATCCGGTTGACGGCGACATGGATGGCCTGGAGCGGGTCGGGACTGCTGACCGGCCAGTCGCTACCGGCGGCCAGGGTCGCGCCGGCGCGCAGCAGATCACCGAAGGGGTACTGGCGTGCGCCGCGTTCCGCACCTAGGAAGGGCAGGGTCAGTTCGTCCATCTGCGGTTCGTGGGCGGCCCACAGCATCTGCAGGTTGGTGCTCGCGCCCAGTGCGCGAAAGCGCGGAACGTCGTGCGGGTGCACGACCTGGAGATGCGCCAGATGGTGCCGTGTGTCGTGCCACCCGTTGGCCGTACGGGCGGCCTCCACGGCGTCGAGCGCCTCGCGCACCGCGCGGTCGCCGAGCGCGTGGAAGTGGACCTGGAAGCCGGACGCGTCGAGTTCGGTGACGTACTTCCTCAGCTCTCCCGGTTCGACGAAGCTGATGCCGCTGTTGCCCGAGGCGCAGCCGCAATCGGTCAGATAGGGGTCGAGCAGCGCGGCGGTGTGGTTCTCCGCGATGCCGTCCTGCATGACCTTCACGGTGGTCGCGCGGAACCGGTCCCGGTTCAACTCCTCGCGGCGGGCGATGAGTTCGGGGATCTGTTCGGCGCCGCGCTCGCGGTCCCACCACAGAGCGCCGACGACACGGGCGGTGAGCAGGCCTCGGTCGGCAGCGGCCATATAGGCGGGCGCCGGGTCGGTCATGTTGGCGTACGCGCCGATGATGGCGTCCTGCCAGGCGGTGACGCCGTAGGAGTGCAGGACGCTCTGGGCACGGAGCAGTGCGGCGAGTTGCTCCTCCGGCGAGGGATCCGGAACGAGCCTTCCCACGAGGTGGACGGCTCCCTCCTGGAGCATGCCGGTCGGGTTGCCGTCGGCGTCGCGCTCGATACGGCCGTCGGTGGGGTCGGGCGTACGGGCGTCGATGCCCGCACGTTCCAGCGCGCGGCTGTTGACCCAGGCGCCGTGGTGGTCGCGGTTGGGCAGGAAGACGGGCCGGTCCGGGACGATCGCGTCGAGAGCGGCGGCGGTGGGAGCGCCGCCGGGGAACGCCTCCAGGGACCAGCCGCCGCCGGTGATCCACTCGACGTCCGGGTGCCGGCCGGCGTATGCCTTGATCCTGCGCAGGTACTCGGCCGGCTCCACGGTGTCGGCGAGGTGGCACAGGCCGAGTTCGAGGCCCGCGCCCTGCGGATGAACGTGGGCGTCCTGGAAGCCGGGCAGCAGCAGTTTGCCGGCGAGGTCGACGACCTCGGTGCGCGGGCCGATCAGCTCGTGCACCTCGTCGTGGCCGACGGCGGCGATCCGCCCGCCGCGCACGGCCACGGCGGTGGCGCGGCTGCGGGCGGGATCGACGGTGTGCACGGGGCCGCCCGTGAGGACGAGATCGGCAGGTCCCGTGACCTGGGGATGCGACATGGGAAGGAACTCCATGGGGGGGGGTCAGACCGTCGTACGGTCCATCGGAAGGGTGAGGGACTCGGCGTCGGTGCCGCGCCCCGTCGTGAAGTACGGCGAGTGCCTCACGTACTTGGCCACGGCGGCCATGCCCAGGCCGGCGAGCACGATCGCGGCGGGCAGCGAGAACATGAACCAGCCGTTGTCCGGGCTGAGTTCGAAGTGGTCGCTCATGGTCAGGTACGAGTGTCCGAGGTAGCCGCCGAGGCCGAGCAGGATCAGGCCGGACACGGCGGGCACGCCGATGGCGAGCAGCGCCTCCCGTGCACCTTCGTGACGTGCGGAGCGGAAGCGTATGGCGCAGGCGAGCGCGGTGAGGCCGTAGTAGAGGGCGACGATCAGGCCGATGGCGTTGACGGCGGCCAGCAGCATGTCGCTCAGCTTGGGAAGCGCGACGGCGAGCAGGGCGATCACGCCGGCGATGGCCATCACGACGACCGTGCCGGCGGCGGGGGTGCCGTAGCGGGGGTGGATCCGGGTCCACACCGGTCCCATCGTGCGGTCGCGGCTCATGGCGAACAGGCCGCGTGCCGTGGGGATCAGGGTGGCCTGGACGGAGGCGACGGCGGAGAACATCAGCGCGACCAAGGGGAGGGTCGCCCAGGGTTCGGCGGCCAGTTTCTCGCCGAGGTACGGGAGGGCCTGGGGGCCGTTGCGGACGAGTTCGGCCAGGCTCATCTCCCGCTGGAAGGCGACCGAGGCGAAGAGGAACAGACCGAGCATCGCGAAGAGGGCGATGAGGCCTCCGCGGGCCGCGTCGCCCGGGCTCTTCGTCTCCTCGTTGACGCTGAAGGCCGCGTCCCAGCCCCAGAAGAAGAAGACCGCGAGGACCATGCCCTGGGCGAAGGTGGTGCCGCTGGAGATCTCGAAGGGGTTGAACCAGGACAGGGATATGGCGTGGTCACCGGTGATCAGGGCCCAGCCGCAGAAGGCCAGCAGCACGGCGTACTCGAAGATCAGGAGGGCGAACTGGAAGCGGGTGGCGGACCGCACCCCGGTGACGGCCAGGGCGGTGAGGGCGAGGAGGATCACCAGTCCGACCGCCGTGGTGACACCGGTGGACGTCGGATCGAGGGCGATGCCGGCGAGGCTGTGCAGGCCCGTCTTGTTGGCGAAGATCAGCACGACCGAGCCCATGATCGCGCTGGTGTAGGCGCAGAAGATGACCGACCCGACCAGGGTGACCCAGCCGGTCAGGAAGCCGGGCCAGGGGCCGAGGGACCTGCCGACCCAGACGTAGCCGTTGCCGCAGTTCGGTTCCGAGCGGTTCAGGCGGGCGTAGGCGGTGGCGATGCCCAGGACCGGCAGGAAAGCCAGGAGCAGAAGTGCCGGGGCCTGGAGGCCCACGATGGCCGCGATCGTGCCCATGCCGATGGCGATGCTGGTGGTGGCCGCGGTGCTGGACGCGGCGATGGCCACGCCGTCGACGACGCCGAGGGAACGGCGCAGAGCCGGGCCCGGCGCGGAGGACAGGGGCGGTGCGGACGACATGGAGGGCTCCTCGGGGACGGGAGACGGGGAAGAGCCGCGCGGTGAGGTGATGGAACCGCTGACGTCCACATTGGGTCAACCCTGTTGACGTAAGGTGCCGGGGGGTGTTCACTGTGCGTGCCTGGTCGGCCTGGAGAGAGGAACCCGGTCATGTCCACCCGTGTCCCGCAGGAGCGCCGGCGCCGGCGGCCCACTCGCTCCGGGGTCCTGCTGTCCGAGGACCTGATCGTGGAGACCGCCCTGCGGCTGATCGGCGAGCACGGTCACGAAGCGCTGAGTGTGCGCCGGCTCGGCGCGGCGCTGGGCTGCGATCCGACGGCGCTCTACCGCTATTTCCACGGCACCGACGACCTGGTGCTCGCCATCGCGGATCGGATCATCGGCGACGCGATGGCGGGGTTCGTCCCTGGGGCCGACTGGGTGGCCTCGTTGCGCGAGATGGCCCTGCGGGTCCGCGCCGGGTACCTCGCCCATCCGCGGGCGGCGGCCATGGCGGCGCACCGGGTGACCGGGCGCAAGAGCGAGATCCAGGCGGTGGAGACGGGGATCGGTCTGCTGCTGTCCGCGGGCTTCGAGCCGGCCGCCGCCGCACGGCTCTACCTGGCCTTCATCGACACCGTCCTCAGCCACGCGGCCACCGACGCGGCGTTCCTGGCGCTCCCGCCACAGCAGCGCCAGGCCGACCACCGCGCGTGGCCGGACGTCTACCAGGACCTGGACCCGGTGGCGTATCCGGCGCTCACCGCAGTCCGCCCCGCGTTGCCCGGCATGGCGGACAGTTCCTTCGAGGAGGCGGTGGACCTCCTGCTGGAGGCACTGGCGGCCCGTGCTTCGACACGCTGAGCGTCCACAATGCGTCGCCGCCGACCGCTGACGTGTCTGTGTCTGCGACGGGAACTTCGTCGCCAGGATGGGTTTTCCATAGCCGCCTGGGCAAGCCCTTGTTGTCGGTGGCGGCTGCGAGGCTGAAGGGCATGGACAGCGACGATGAGCAGCTGCTGCGCGGCCGGATCTACGGCACCGACCACAACCACCCGGGCCCGAAGCCAGGACGGAGCTACGCCGAACTGGTGGGCGGGCCGCTGGCCGGATCGCTGCTCAACATCACCGGCTGGAGGCCGGAGGAGATCGACGACGGTGTCTCCCTCCTCACGGAGCTCGGGCAGTTCGGCCCCGGGGGCCGGGCACTGCACGACCCACGCCCCGGCGACCCGGCCCGCTGGGACTGGGGCGGCGACAGCCCTTGAATACCTCCGTCACCTGACCCAGCACAGAGCGAGAAGTAGCCATCGCGCTGGACTGATGCGGCCACTGTTCGGTGAAGTGCCTCATGGGGTCCCGAGCCTCTGCCGGTTTCGAACGCGTGGATCAAGGATGGGCAGCGGTTATCGCAGGCAGTGTCGGGCTCGTTGGCGCGGTCGTTGGCGCTCTCGTTGGCGGGCTTGCCGCGGTCCGGGGTGCACGCATCGGCGCGGAGATGAACGCGGCCGTCGTACGGGTACAGGTTCGAGACCAGGCTGCTCTGGAGCTACAGCAGTGGGTCCGCCAGGAGCGGCAGAAGGCGTGTCTGCAGGTGATGGACATGTACGCCGTCTTCAATGTCGAGTCCGTCCGGCGGCGTGAGCAACTGGAAGCGGGCACGGTGCTGGACGAGGCGTCGTTGCGGGCCTACGGGGAAGCCTTGTTCAACCTCCTCACCACGTGCAGCCACTTGGCGCTCCTGGGGCCTGACTCCGTCCAGGTCGCGGGGGGTACCCTGCGGCGCATGACGGAGCGGTTCACGAGCACGCTCAGGTTCGTGAACGAAGAACTGGCCGAACAGCCGACTGAGCAGCGGGCAGATGGACTGCACGCGGAATGGCTGGAGATGCTGGCTGAGGACGGGCAGGAGATGAAGCTCGCCTACCTCGAGTTCATGCGAGTCAGCCAGGCAGCTCTGCTGCCAGGCTGATCGCCGCACGGGACCGGGGCAGCTACTCGGTCGGGTGAAGACACCGGACCCACCGGAACCCTCCCCGGCATCTGGGCGTATGCCGTGCATGAACCCGATCAACGAGGCCTACGTGAGCGAGCCGGGCCTGGTCGTTGTCGACGTCGCGGCCGCCGACGACGCCACCGCGCTCGCCTTCCAGCAGCTGCTCGCAGACCGGTGGACGACGGCCACAGCGGAGCAGACGACGCGGGACGCCAGCCAGCCCGGCGTAGGCTGCGCTGCTACCTGGACCTGCGCCAGCAGCTCGCCGTGGCCGACCCGACCATGGAGCCGACCACGGCCCGGCCCTGACTCATGACAGGGCGCTGCCTTCGCCGAACAGCGCCACCTCCTGGACGTCGACGTCCGCGCGGATTGCTGGTACCGGGTATGGATTCCACTATCGAAGTCCGCGCTCTTTCCACGTCACCGACCGGCAGTGAAGATTCCAGGAGCGCGTTCAGCCCGCTGCGGCGCGGACGGGCTCCACCGGTTTCTTCGTGCTTCATGTCGTGTGGTGCAGCCATCGTTGCAGGGTGGTGTTGATGCCGGCGGGCAGGGCGCTGAGCTGGTCGATGGCGTCGCGGTCTTCGGGCCGGGGCGGGATGCCGGCTGTGGTGAGGGCGGCGTGCAGAGCGAGGCGGCGCTGGTCGCGTGGGTTGATGAGGCTGCTGAGGCGCTCGGCGGGGTTGGGCGGTGGCAGCAGGTAGTCCGTGTCCTGTCCGGCTGCGGTCGGGGCGGGCCATGCGGGCTCGGTCGGATCGGCTGCGTAGGGGTCTACGAAGGTGCGCAGCCTGTGCAGTTCAGGGGCGATGTTCACGTCGGTCTCCTCACCGGCAGCAGATGGATGTGCAGGGGGAGAGCGGCACAAGGCCCGGTGTGGTTGCGGCGGTGAGGAGATGTCACGCCGACGGCGTCTTCGGCGGTTCATCCGCTTCTCCGACCAGCCCAACCAATGATGGACAGCTTGGTGCGTGGGCAGCTCACTCGTACCGGCAGGGGGTCCGAGCGGAGGGAAGCCGGACGCTGCGCTGGAGCGCGGTGTGCTGTGTGAGCTGTGTGGCAGTTTGGCGGCCGCGGTCGGATTCCCTGGCCGGTTGCGATCCGCCCACGTCCGCATCTGCCTCGGTGCCGCCCCGTTATGGCGGGGCGTGAAGCACCCGCCTCCCCGTGGCCAGTGCGGACCCAGCCTGGCCTCGAAGTCGGCTGCTCGGTCGCTCACGGTTCCGCGGTCGGGTTGGAGCGATGTGAGCGGTCAGGTGTGGCCTGTGGTGACTGGCGCGACGTGCCTGCTGTGGCACACGGCGGGTGCGAAGGCTGTGACGCACTTTGGGGTGACGGCCCGGCGTGCGATGGGGTGGTGCAACCTGCGATCAGGGGTAAGGGGCCAGGGCTCCCAAGCGGTGTGTTTCAGGCGGCGTGTTCCCACTCGTCCTGGTAGGGGTCTTCGTCGTCGGTCGGTGGGTCGTCGGTGTTCTTCTCGCGGGCTCGCAGCAGTGCCCAGGCGAGGGCGGAGGCGCTGGTGAGGATCCAGGGCGCGGGCCAGGTGTAGGGCCACCAGGGGGCGCGGGGGGCGAGCAGGACGTCGGTGGCGGCCAGCGCCATGGCGGTGGCGAGGCTCCAGCACAGCAGGCGGCCGGTGTACTGGACGGCGCGGGCGGGGCGGCCGGGGGTGGTACGGCGTGGGCTGCGCGCCCGGCACAAGGGCGTGTGTCTGCCCTGATCGGTCATCGCGGGGAAGTCCTCTGCTCGAAGCGGCGGCTGCTGCCGCGGATGCGGTGGGGCTCGCCGGACGCGTTAAGTGTGCGTTCGGTGAAGAGCCGCGCACAGGGGCGTTCTTGGGGCGGACGTGGCCTACGAGACAACTTTCCACGCGGGATGTTTCCGCATGAACCAGGACGCAGCACCCCGTCTCTTAGAGTCGAAGTGGCAGTTGCGCGGACTGAACTTGTCTCAAATCTGGCGGATAGAGGCCGGTCGGAGCGCTGAGATCTGGGAAAGGAAGCGCTTTCAGTCAAGTCATCTGTCATATCCAGAGCCGGAACTGAGCATTCCTTAGGTTTTGAGCGCCGATTCACGCCCTCTTGCCCCGTTCTGGCGGTCTGAAGAGGTAGGGCTGATTCCGGCCCGTATCGGAACGCGGTTGGGGGGAACGCCGCGCCACTTTGTGTGTCTCTTGTGACAGCTTGCGCGTCGCCTGTGACCGCTGGGGTCACGGTTTCTGACTTCCTGTGGGGGGAAGCTGATGCAGTCGCGTGCTGCGCGCATGCCGTCTCGGCGTGCCCGGAGATCATCCAGAATCGCTCTCACCGCCGCCATCACCACAGCGGCATTAGTCGTGGCCGCCGCACCCGCTGTGGCGGCCCCGTCCGAACCGGAACTGTCCAGGCAGGAAAGCCCGTGGACCAGCCCGACGAAGGTCGACGCGCCCGCGACGCCAGCCGGCGTGACGAAGGCCCCGGACTCCGAGGCGGAGACCGAGGTGCCGGCGGAGGTCGCCGCCTGGCGGGCGGCGCAGAAGGCCCGCACCACCGGCATCGCGGCCGCGTCACGCAACGCCGCCGTGGCCACCCCGTTTCGGCCGGAGGGGCAGGGTCAGGTTCCCCTGGCACCGCATCCTCGACACCCGTCTGAACGATGCGACCGTGGCGCGGGTGAACCTGTCCAACGGCAATCTGATGCTGGCGGCCACCGACTTCGACATCGCCGGTGTGGGCCAGACTCTCCAACTGGCCCGCACCTACAATTCGTTGGAAGCCCCGTGGGGCAAGGTCTCCCAGCGCTGGTGGCAGGGCTATGAACGCTACCTCCAGGTCAACGACGGTGAGGTGGACGTCTTCGACGCGACCGGTGACCTGCTGCGGTTCAGCGCGAAGACCGGCGGCGGGTACACCACCCCGACCGGCTACTCCAAGGACCTGACCAAGAACGCGGACGGCACCTACACCCTGACCGACCGCAAGTCCGGCAGCCGCGACATCTACGACGCGAATGGCATGCTGACCAAGGTCACGGACAAGAACAAGGGCACGATCACCGTCGAGCAGCACGACGACGGCACCGAGCACAAGGGCTTCAAGCTCACCGAGACCCGCTCCGGCCGCTGGATCGACCTGGTCAAGACGTACCCGAACCAGTGGCAGGCCAAGGACCACACCGGCCGCACGGCCGTGTTCGACCTGGACCCGGCGGCCAACCTGGCGAAGGTCACCGACACCGCCGGCAAGGCCACGGCCTACGAGTACGACGGCGACGGCCGGGTGACGAAGGTGACCACCCCCGAGGGCACCGTCACCGTCTTCACCTACGACGCTCACAACCGCGTCACCTCGATGCTGCGCGCCACCGGAACCTCCAGCAGCGGTCACACCGGCCCGACCTGGCGCTTCGACTACTCCGCCGCCCCGGCCGCCGCGGGCACGACGAAGGTGACCGATCCGGACGGCGACGACACGGTGCACACGTACAACGCGGACGGTGAGGTCACCAAGGTCACCGACCCGCTGCAGCACTCCCGCCACACCAAGTACACCAACCACCTCACCCAGACCGCCACTGATGCGATGGGCACGGGTGCGGACGGCACCGGCGGCAACACCACCACCTACGGCTGGGACGCCCGCAACAACGCCACTTCCGCCAAGCTCCCGATGGGCGCGACGGCGTCGGTGACGGCCTATCAGACCGTCGCGGGCACCGATCTGCCCAACGACTTCACCAGCGCGGACGGGCGTAAGGACAGCTTCACGTACGACACCAACGGCAACACGATGTCGGTGACCACCTCCGGCACCGCCGGCGCGACCCGTGAGTACACGTACAACAAGGCCACCCCCACGTGCGGCGGCTTCGAGGGCCAGCGCTGCACCGCCAAGGACGGCAACGGCAAGACCACGTCGTTCACCTACGACGCCAAGGGCAACCTGTCCAAGGTGACCCCGCCCGCGCCGCTGGGCACCACCATGTACACCTACGACGCCCTGGGCCGCGTCGAGACGGCCACCGACGGCCGCGGCATCAAGACCGTCTACGTGTACGACACCCGTGACCGGGTGAGGAAGGTGTCCTCGCCGAACGAGACCGTCACCTTCGACTACGACGGCGACGGCAACCTCAAGTCCCGCACCGACGCCTCCGGTACCACCGGCTGGGATTACGACGAACTCAACCGCGAGCACGTGCGCACCCTGCAGAACGGTGCGCAGACCGCCCTCGCCTACACGCCGGGCGGCGACGTCGACTACTACACCGACCCGACCGGCAAGACGGACTACACCTGGGACAAGGCCGGCCGCCTGGACTTCCTGACCGACCCGGCGGGCAAGAAGACCGACTTCGACTACGACAACAACGACAAACGCACCACGACCGTCTACCCCGGCGGCACCACCCAGTCCGTCGGCATCGACAAGAACGGCCGTCCCTCGGCCGTCAAGACGACCTCGGGCACGACGACGCTGGTCGACCTGACCTACAGCTACGCCAGCGCGGGCAAGGACACCACCAAGATCCGCACCCGCACCGACAACACCACCGGCCGCAAGACGAGTTACACCTACGACAGCCAGGAGCGGCTGTCCTACGCGCTGGAGGCCGACTCGGCCGGCACCCGTACGGCGTCCTGGCTGTACTGCTGGGACAAGGCCGGCAACCTCACCGCCCAGGACGGCACCGCCGCCACCTGCCCCACCACCCCCACCTGGACCTACAACGACGCCAGCCAACTCACCGCGCAGAACGGCTCCACCACCGGCTGGTCCTACGACAAGGCCGGCAACGAGACGGCGGGTGGGCGTACGGCCGCGACCGCGCGGACGAACGAGACGTGGACGGACCACAGCCAACTGTCCGGCATCACGCAAGGCGGTACGAACTACGACCTCGTCCACGCCGGCACCGACAATTCCGAGCGTACGAAGCTGGGTTCGACGTGGTTCCACCACACCGCGCTGGGGCTGGCGTCCACCACGACCAACGGCGTGGACACCGGATTCATCCGCGAACCTGCGGGCACCCTGAATTCCATGACGACTGGGGGGAAGTCCTACTACTACCTCACCGACGCCACCGGGAACGTTCTCGGCCTGGTGGATGACGCGGGCAAGCGCACCCACACCTACGCCTACGGCCCCACCGGCCTGCCCCGCGGCACCACTACGGAGGCGGTCCCGCAGCCGTTCCGCTACAGCGGCACCTACCTGGACCCGACGGGCCTGTACAAGATGGGCGCCCGCTACTACGACCCCCAGATCGGCCGCTTCACCCAGCCCGACCCCTCCGGGCAGGAGAAGAACCCCTACCTGTACGCGGGCGGCGACTTCATCAACAACAGCGACCCCACCGGGCCGTTCAGTTTCTCCGACATACTCGACAAGGGCAGCGACGTTTTCGGCGTTGTCACAGGGTGCGTGGTGGGAATTGGTGCTGCGGCAGAGACCGGAGTCATCACATACGCCGCCGCGGTCGGCGGAGTGGTCCGGGCCTGAGTCGGCAGTGCTGTGGGCGCTGGTGCTGCAGGAGTGGGTAGTTGCGCGCTTGGAGGTGCCGCAGGGTACTACGGAGCGGACATCCTCACTTACGGGTAGCACCGGAAATAGCTGGACAGGGAACTACGGGCTCCATGGAAACCGGCCGGCGGGCGGGGAATTCGTGCCCGGCCCGCCGGTTTCTGCGAATGCAGAGGAAGCAGTGGTGGAACGCAGTGGAAGGGTGTATCGATGGATGACGCAATAAAAGGAGTGCAGATCTTTTCGGCGGTTTTGATCGTGGGAGGGATATGTGCGTGTGTTGCGGGAACGGTTACTGGCGATGCTGTGCCGATCACACTCGGAGTGATCGCCGCAGTCAGCGGAGTGGTTCTGGCGGTTATGGCCTTCCTGGGTCATCGGAAGACTCGCTCCTGACACGGCCAGGAAGTCCGGGATGTGCCAGGACGCCCGGACGGCAGGCGACCGTCTCCGCGCGGCAGGACTGGCCGGACGGCCGCACCGTCTACCAGGTCCTGCTCGACCCCGACGGCTCTACCATGGCCACCTGTCGCTGGTACGTGTGGCCGCACCCGGGTCTGCGCCTCGCGCACCGCAGCACGGCCACCCCGACCCGGGAGGCCGACGGCGGGGGAGGCCTGCCCCGCCCGCCGCGCGTTCGCGTGTCCCGGCATCACCGGGGTGTCTGATCGTTTCCTGGCAGACTCGCCCCATGCACGCCAAGCGACGTCCGCTGGGTACCGGCCCCCGCCCCACCGAGGAGCCGCCGACCACAGCGGACGCCCGCCGCCGTACGGTCACGGACCGGGCTGTTGCCGGGCCGCTCGCCCCGGCCACCACGGCTGACGGGGTGCAGGTACCACCGGCCGGCCGTCGCCCGCTGGGCACAGGGAACGCCCGCGCCGTCGACCGCCGTACGACCTCCTGCTGACCATGACGCCGTACTGTCACAACCGGTCCGGCACGTCGGACACCGTTACGGCACGGCGTCATGGTCGCGGGCTTGCCGACGCGCCCGGTACGCGGCCTGTCGGCACCTCGCGCTGCAGTACCGGGCGGATCGCCGACGCTGGACACCGGCCCACAGCACCACCCGGCAGTTAGGCCCGCCACACGTCTGCCACGCCAGCAGACGCTCTTCCCGGCCGGTGGTCGTGCGCAGGAACTCTGCCGCCTTGGCATCGACCAGGACGGTCATCATCTGGTGCGCGCGTTCCTGTCGCCGGCGCATCCGGTAGGCGCCGGCCACACACGTCGGGCCGCAGTAACGGCGCCTGGACGTCGCGTCCTTCGGCAGCAGTCGCCGACAGCGCTTGTACGCGCACCGTCGGCGCTTCGGCTTGTCGAGCGACATCGCTGGGCACCTCCGGTGCCCAGCATCAGCGGATGCGCAATCGGTGCGCAACCACTGCGCAACGCTGTGACCGGGACTGTCACGTTGGCTGACCGGTGGGATGATCTTCGGGCCGATCAACCTGGGAAGGGTCGTCCGTGGGGAGCGCGTCGCCGTCGTACAAGGGTCACCGGTACCCGGTCGAGGTCATCTCCCACTGTGTGTGGCTGTACCACCGCTTCCCGCTGTCGTTCCGCGAGGTCGAAGAGCTCATGCTCGGGCGCTGTCACGTTGTTGCGGGGGTAGGTGCCTGATGGTGTGTTGCGGCGTGGTGGAGTCGGTTCCGGGCTGTGCTCAGGCGGTGGGGCCGGCGACTCCGGTGATGTGCTCCCAGATTGCGAAGCGGACGGTCATCTCGGCTCGGTAGTCGTGTGCGGGCATCAGATGGCGGCGTGGCCGGAAGTTGGACCCAAACTCTGCGCACCGGACGTGCCAGACGGCTCCCTCGTCGCCTGGCCGACCGTCGGCGCTTCCGGTCAGTCAAGGACAAGGTCATGATCAGCCAACGGCCACTGGAGGCGGCCGACCGGGCCGTCCCCGGGCACTGGGAAGGCGACCTGATCCTCGGTCGCAGGAATCACTCCGCGATCGCCACTCTGGTCGAGCGCAGCACCCGTTATCTACTGCTCGTCCACCTGCCCGACGGCTACAACTCAGCAGCCGTGCGCGACGCCCTCATCGCCACGATCGGCCCCCTGCCACCCAATCTGAGGCGATCTCTGACCTGGGATCAGGGCACCGAGATGTCCTCCCACCGCGGTTTCAGCATGGCCACCAACGTCCCGGTCTACTTCTGCGACCCCGGCAGCCCGTGGCAGCGCGGCTCGAACGAAAACACCAACGGCCTGCTCCGCCAGTACTTCCCCAAGGGCACCAATCTGGCCATCCACACTCGTGCCCACTCGGACGCCGTCGCCGCCGAACTCAACAGCCGACCACGCAAAACGCTCGACTGGGACACCCCAGCCGAGCGCCTCGCAAAGCTCCTGGAGGCAGCCAGTTGATCACAGTGACGCGACGACCGCCGGAATGCGCCTCTCGGCGGTGGGAGGCGTCACGCGGGTAGCGTCATCCCCAACAAGCTGACGCGCTATAGCCCGCGTAGTTGGCGTTGTAGACGTAGAACCAACCGTTGCCGTTCGATGTCCCGCAAGCGGTATACCGGCCGCCCAGGATGACGCTATTTGTGCCACAGGCCCACGTCTGCCCCTTCAGGGCAGTGGTCACCACAGCGGCACTGGTACTGGTATCGGTGCGGATGACCACGTTTTCGAACGTTGTCGCCTTGCCGTCGTTACAGGCCGAGTTGGTCATGAGCTGGGGCGAGCCATCCGCCGCACCCGCAACTCCCGGAAGGGCAAGGCCGACGACGGCGGCAACCGCCAGCGTGACAGTCAGCCTCGATCGCATGATCTTTCCCATTGGGTCCCCTTTGATCGGCATTTATGCCGTGAGCACCGACAAGTAGGGCCCGAGTTCCGCACCCCGTCAAGGCGCCCTGTATGAGGTTGACCTGTTTTCAACGTGAGCTCGTGGTTGAGGAACTGGAGACTCATCGGCCGGGTGCAGCCGCCAGGAGCTGGACGCTGCTGCTGCCGAACTCAACAACGGCCCACTCAAAACGCGCCAGCGCCTGCATACACTGCTCGCCACCACACGTCAGTGATCACGTGTTGCGACGATCCCCGGAATCCGCCCCACAAGCCCGACCATGACCCCTTGTCCAGGCCGGCCACCACCCCCGGCCACCGCCGCGTTTCCTCTTGACCACGCTTGCTACGAGCCGTCGTCAGACCGCGGACATGGGGGTCTTGTGCACGCTGCTCTCTCGATCACCGCCCACCGAAGGGCGGTCCGAAGCGTAGGAGCCACCGCGATGACCACCCACCGACCACCAGCAGGCGACCAGCGCACCCGCTTCGACCACGGGCCCGACCAGCACCGGGCAAGCTACCGCGACCTCCTGCCGCCAGCGCTTGCGATCCCACTGCCGTACCCACTTCCGTGCCCGACACCGGCACCGACCGCATTTGCCCTGCACACCACGGCTTTTGGGTGCTCCGGCACATCGTCACAACCCTCTTCTCTCCTCCTCTCACTGACCAAGCCCTGGGAAATAGGTGGGGGTGGGGTGTCAGTGGTGGAGGCGATCATCGGGTTCAGGGCGCCCCTGGTGCCCTTGGCGGCCGGGCGGGGCCGACGCCCGGCCGGTAGCCGGACGCGGACGACGGGAGGGCGGGGCTGATGGCGGGCAAGCGCAAGACGAACGAGGCGGGATCGTCGACAGGCCTGCGCGGCGATGTGCTGCGCACGCTCGGGATGCTCAAGGCCGCGACGGCGGATCAGATCCAGCGGCTGTCCTCACCGCACCTGAGCTACCGGCACACCACGAAAGAGACGGCGGCCCTGCGGAAGGAGGCACGCACCGCCTCCCATCGCGGCGCGCTCAACGATCTGCGCAGGCACGGTCTGTCCGTCGACGGCGGCCGCACCCGAGGGGGAGAGGAGGTGCGGCTGCTCACCAAGGACGGGCTGGCCGCCGCCGGGATCGAGTTGGACCGGGGGCCGGAGGAGATGGGCGGCATGCCCAAGAGCGCGGGCCGCTCGGGTGCCTCGCACGCGATGACGGTCAACGAGATAGTCCTCGCGATGATCCGCCCGAAGCCCGACCTGGACCTGGTGGCCGGTGAGCCGGCCGAAGCCATCGCCGCCGCCCAGGCCGCCGTTGACGCGCCCTACGGGATCGGCACCATCACCTCCTACGCCACCGAAGTCGCCCTCCCGTCGACCGGCACGTGGAAGAACCCCGGCGTGGGAGGCGCATGGGCCGACATCGTCCTCACCGCCCCGGAGGTGGGGCTGCCGCTGTTGTTCATCGAGGCCGACAACTGCACCGAGGACGCGAGTGTCATCGCCTTGAAGTTCGACAAGTACATGCGCCACTTCCACCGCAAGGCCAAGGACACCGACGGCCAGGACAAGCCGATGTGGCGCACCCGCTGGTCGGCCCCCGAACCCCAGTGGGGCGACGCGACGCACCCGCCGGTCCTGCTCGTCTTCAACCAGGTCGGCCCGCGGCCCGCGCTGAAGCAGATGGAGAAGGTCGCCCACCTCACCCGCGAGCACTGGCAGGGCCAGGGGGCCGACGGCTTCCACCTCTACAAGGGGAAGATGCCGATCGTGGCGACCACGCTGGAGCTGCTGCGCGAGCACGGCCCGGCCGGGCCCGCGTTCTGGCGCTTCGGCCGCGAGGACCGCCAGAACCTCTGGGACGCGATCGGAAACCCCCGCCGGGACGCCGCCCTCGCCCGCCGCGCCGAAGAGGGGCGGCGCCGTCTCGCGCAGGAAGCAGCCGAACGCGAGGCTCAGCGTCCGGTGTGCAGGTGGCGGCCAGCCGGCCGCGCCCTCACACCATGGCCACGGAGTGCACGTTGTGGACGCAATACGTGCACTCCATTACTCATCACCCGCATTGCGGTGACTCTCACCTGCATCGTCCATTCATGGAGAAAAGGCGTCAAGTTGACGCCTCGCCAGATATGCGACCCTTGCAGGCACTGACCCGTCACCTCCGATCGCCAAGCTGCGCCACCCCGGCCACCGCCATGCCGTCACCCGAAAGTGCGTAACAGAGACATCAGCCCTGCACCGTGGCGCCGACGGCATGCAATGCCGCTCAGAGCGTTCACACATCAATCAAGCTAGCGATCCCCGCAGCAGCGCACCCAGCGGCCCCGATTGCAGCGAGCGTCGCTGCTGGGCGAGCAGGCGGGGCGTCCGCACGGTCGCCGCCACCGTCGCCGCGTCCGCGTGGCGGGCGATCCGTTCGGTTTCGCGATCGTCAGCCGTGCGGCCTCAGTTCCTCGACGACTGGTACGGAGGGAAGGCGAGACCCGAAGGTGCGGCCCCCATCTTCTGCTTGAACTCCACGAGGTCTTCGAAGGTGGCGGCGTGCAGGCACCCAACCTCGACGTCTTCGAACGACTCGCCACCACCAACAAGCCCGGCAGTTGATCGGCTACTCCACGACAAGAGGCACCATCCCCGCCGATACCTTCCCGAAGGCAGAATGGACAAGATTTACCCCCAGGCCGCAGACCAACTCAGCCTTGCAATACCCCACAACGGCAGGGGACTTGACCCTCCGGGTGGGCCAAGTCCACTAGGGCCTGTGTGACGTCGTGATCAACCTTGCCAATCCGGATCCGTATGGAAGGTGGATCCGGTAGGAAACAACCGTGACGCGCAGGCAACTC